>JBQCFO010000180.1:0-2223 GCA_051959055.1 Ginsengibacter sp.
AAACAGGCATCACACTTTTTTAAAACGCTGCACCTGTATGCAAGTTTTTACCATGAAATGACAAATAAAAAATTGCAGTAATCTTACATAGACACTTTGTATCGTGATTTGCAGGTCTTTTAAAATGAAAAAAAAATGAACATCTATGTTTTATTTGTTCATTTTTCAGGTACGCGGTTTTTACTAAACTGCTTTAATTATTTAAAAATTACCTGCATTGCAGCCTCATTTAGATTCGACGCTATAGTTATTCCGGCGGGTGCTGAAGTAATTTTTAATGGCAGGACATAATCTTTGGAAGCATCCAGCATTGATGTAGTTACCTGGGGAAGTACAATAGCTATGGGATACTTCCCTGGCTGTGCGGGTTCTATAGTTACCTGTCCATTATTTGGAAGGGTGTAAGATCCGGCCGGCAACATAATAAAGTCAGTGCCGGCGGTATCATTTATTTTGCCAATTGCTGAAGTGTCTATTCCTAAAGTAACCGTTACGGCATTAGGATATGGCGCTGGAAAACTGGTATAGGATAATTCAATTTCAAGTGGAGCATTATTACCTGACGGATATGCCTGAGTACTGTCATAAACAAGTGTTTGAGGAGTACTGGAGATTCCTAAAGGGGCAGATTGCAAATAACCTCCCTGTGCAGGATAAAATCCAGGGTTTGGAAATAAGAATCCGACAAGAGGAGGGCTTTTTGAAAGGTCTTCCCTGGTATCCTTGAGGCATGAGGAAAAAAGGATCAGTAAACCAATAAATAAAAGGATTTTATATTTCTTTTGAAAATAAATGATGTATTTCATAATATTTTTTGTTTTAATGATTTAGGGCATCCAGAAAATTTTGTTGTTAAACTGAGCATCTTTACCAGTTCCTGCAGCCGGTACATTGGTTGGGTTTCTATCGATTTCAGTTTGAGGATAAAGCAATCTTACCGGAATTTTCCGGGTAGTAAGATGGGGGTTTAAGGAAAGAGGAAGATCTGAAGGAAGCCCCAATCTTCTATAGTTATCCCATGCTTCCAAAACATCCACACCATTTAAGGCCGCCCATTCCTGAACGATAATGGCCTGTAAAGGATTTGCAGATGATGCTGCCCATCCAACATTTGCTATTGGCTGCGAATAATAAGTTTGAGCTGCGGAAACAGCATCTGGTACTCCTTCATAAATAAATGATTGTGTAATGGCCTGTTGGTAAAAATCTTTTGCACTACCTGGTATCCAGCCTCTATTTGCAGCTTCCGCCTGGAAGAACAAACTTTCAAAGTCGGGCAATAAAGGTGTAGGAGAGGTAGCAGTACCCAACATTCCCGGACCGAATCCAGAGGTATTTGAATTGCTTAATGCTGCCGGATCGCCCTGGAAATTGCCACTGACGGTATCCGTATTGTTTGAAGTAGCAGAAGCCGTTGTGGCATAAAAACGAGTTAATCTTGGATCATGGGTGTTTGTGTAAAAATTTGTAGCATACTTATTTGCCCGGTAATAGGCATTGCTGCCTGAAGGTGAGCCGGTAGGTGTAGCTCCGTAAAATCCGTAGAAAGGGTTTTGTTTCCCTAAAGAATTTACATAACCCGGATTGATCATCGCTCCATTTCCTGCCATCAAAAAGCCATCTCCTTCTGAAGTGATTTTTGCCAGTTCCGCAGTTACTTCAGATTGCTGTGATGGTTGTTGAGAAAGGTTTAAAAGCATCTTTAATTTTACGGTATTAGCAAATTGAATCCATGATATAAGATTGCCGGAAAACATAATATCGAAAGGTGCATCGGCAGCATTTGTGCCGGAATAATTCGGACCTTCTGCAGTTTGGATTAACACAATTCCACTGTCTAACTGGTTAAACAAATCGCTATAAACAGTAGCTGCCGAATCATATTTAGGCTTTAAGTTGTTTATATCCAAAGCCTGTGAATAAGGAATGTCGTTATAAACATCCACCAATTCACTATAATTGTAGGACTTTAAAATTTTTGCTGCCCCTGAGAAAAATGGATCCTTTGCAGTAGCAGCATTCATATCAACCTGGTTTAAATCAAGATTGATGTGGTAAAGTTGTTGCCAGAAGGTTTCACTAAAAGCATAACTTGGAGAGATTTGATAAGTTTCAGTAGCATTATCGGGAATATAATTTCCACTTCTGGAAGCATATCCCATCCAAAAGCTCAGAAATTGTGATAGACCAATGCTGTTTTCATTTCCCATCTGATATAAATCA
>JBQCFO010000181.1:0-3716 GCA_051959055.1 Ginsengibacter sp.
GTAATAAACTCAGGTCCAACAATCACTTCTACCGGGTAATCAGCAACATCACAACTAGGAGATTCAGGATTACATGCAATGCTTCCGGTTGTGACATGATGTTCTTTACATTTTTTTAATGCACTGATCACATAAGGGGTAGTACCGCTGGATGCAACCCCTACTACTACATCTGCTTCTGATATATTATAAGCCTGTAAGTCCTTCCAGCCTTGAGTTGTATTGTCTTCTGCATTTTCCACGGGGTCAACAATCGCTTTTTTACCACCAGCGATAATGCCGATTACCAATCCTTTTGGTACGCCATAAGTAGGCACGCATTCGCTGGCATCGAGTATTCCCAAACGGCCACTCGTACCGGCTCCAATGTAAAATAATCTTCCTCCGTCATTCATTTTCTCAGAAACCGCTTTTATTAAATTTTCGATCTGAGGTAATGCTTTTTGTACGGCGGCAGCTACAAGAAAATCTTCTTTGTTGATGTTTTTAATAATTTCTCCAACGGACATTTTTTCAAGGTGGCGGTATTCGGAAGGTTGTTCAGTAACTTTTGTAAAAGCCATAGATTTTTTTTGTTGCAAAATTATAGGTTTTAAAGATTCTTTTTTCAGATAAACACAAATCGTTTTTGCTATTGTTAAAACTGTTTTCATCTTTGGTGCAATTCTATTCTTAGATTAATTTACACCTCTTTATTTTTGATAAAATGTTTTCTATAATGAAACAACTGATCTGCGTTATTGCTTTTTTCTTTTCAATTTTATTTGTGAATGCGCAAAATATCGAAAAAAAATCTGGAAATATTTGCAAACAATTATCCGCAGGAAAGAATTTATCTGCATTATGATAAATCTACTTATGCCGCAGCCGATACTATCTGGTTTAAAGCATATTTAATGCAGGCAATTTACCCTGCTGATTCAAGTAAAACTATTTATATTGACTGGACAGATGACAAAGGAAACCTGCTTTTGCACACTGTTGGCCCCATCCAGGATGGAACATCTTTTGGTCAGCTTGATATCCCTGAAAATTATAGCGGACAATACATTCATGTAAAAGCATATACTAAATGGATGTTGAATTTTGATTCTGCTTTCTTGTACAATAAAGATTTGAAAATTATTTCGACATCAAATAATGTTTCAAAATCTAAAAACACTATTACTCCTGAATTAACTTTTTTTCCGGAGGGGGGAGATGTCATTGCGGGCGTAATTAATAAAATTGCATTCAAAGCGAATGACCAATATGGCAAGCCAATAAAAATAAAAGGAGAGATAAAAAACAGCAAAGGCGTGGTAGTGGATAATCTTAAAATCATTCATGATGGAATGGGATTTTTTTTCATACGCCCTGAAAATGGAGAAAGCTTTTCTGCTTCATGGCAGGATGAGAAAGGAATGAATCATGTTACCCAATTACCGCCGGTAAAAAGCTCCGGTGTTTCTTTACAGGTAACGGTTTCAGGTACACGAAGAAGTTTTTTAGTAAGTGCTGCACCTGCTTCCATTACCTCCATAAATTCGGTGCATATTATTGGAACCATGTATCAGCAACCGGTTTTTAATATCACCAAGGATTTGAAAGATGGTATAACGGAAGGCATCATTCCAACAGAATCATTGCCAACCGGAATCCTGACCATTACTGTGTTTGATAATCAATGGAAGCCACTTGCAGAACGGATTACTTATGTAAATAATGAAGAATTTAATTTTGAACCAGTGATGACCGTACAGCATTGGGGCCTTAATAAACGTGCAAAAAATGAAATTGAGATAACAGTTCCCGACAGTCTTTCTGCCAATCTTTCTGTTTCCATAACAGACGCGGGAATTGACTACGATACAAGTGATAATATTATTTCCCATCTTTTATTAACCGGAGAATTAAAAGGAAAAATAAATGATCCGGCACATTATTTTTTAAATAACAGCGATTCAATTATGCAACAACTGGACCTGGTAATGCTTACACATGGCTGGCGCAGGTTCGACTGGGAAAAAGTTTTGAATGGAAACTTTCCGGTTATTAATTATAAAAGAGATACTGATTATCTTTCATTGTCAGGAAAGGTTTTGGGCGCTACACCCACACAATTGCGGGCAGCGGGAGCAATTGTTCTGATGGTAAATCAAAAGAAATCTCCCATGCAAATATTTACCGCTCCTGTTCGGCCGGACGGCAGTTTCGACGATCCGAATGTTATCATTTTTGATACTGCACGGGTTTACTATCAGGTTGGAAAACTAAAAGATGTAAGTGTGCAGTTTATGCAAAACAGGCTACCTCCTTTTTCAAATAACATCAAAGCGGGTGGAATCAATTATAATCATCTCGCTGATACCACCGGCAATCAATATCATCTGCAGTTAAGCGATGCATTGGAACGTGAACTGAAATATTTAAAAGGGAAAGTTTTAGCAACCGTAAATATCAAAGCCAAGCCAAAATCAACCCTGGATGAAATGGATAAAAAATACACTTCGGGAATGTTTTCAGGAGGAGATGCCAATGAATTTGATTTGGTAAACGACCCTTTCGCTAATTCTTCATTAGACATTTTTCAATACCTGCAGGGAAAAGTTGCCGGGTTGCAAATTAATACTACAAGTAGTCCGCCGACACTTACCTGGCGTGGCGGCACTCCACAATTGTATGTAGATGAAATGAATACATCTCCTGATATGGTCTCATCTATTCCGGTTTCAGATGTCGCTTATGTTAAGGTTTTCCGGCCGCCGTTTATGGGCGGAATTGGAGGCGGCAGCGGTGGAGCTATTGCCATATACACACGCAAAGGCGGCGATCAAAAACAGGAACCCGGGAAAGGATTGTCGAATAATTCGGTAAGCGGATATACTGCCATCCGCCAGTTTTATTCACCCGATTATGAATCGCTCAGTCCCGATAATGACAGAAAAGATTTGCGCACTACCCTTTATTGGAATCCTTCAGTAGTTACTGTTCCTGGTCAAAATAAAGTAACACTGAAATTTTTTAATAACGATATAACGGATGCTTTCCGCGTGGTAATAGAGGGAATGACCAAAGATGGAAGATTGGCACACGTAGAACAAAAGATGGAGTAGGTCAGGCTGGAAAAACTGAATCAGCAGACGAATAAATAGCCTGGATTTCTATTTTAGGTTCTGCACTATACCGGCTGCCTTTTCTGCAATATTTTGCCAATAAAAATGTTGGAAAAAAAGCGTGGAAATAGATTGGTTTGAGTTAGTAGCGATTTCCATTTGCTCAGCAAATACTTGCCAGTCCTGGTTTTCAGACAAAAATAATTTCCCATCACAAATGTTTTCATCTACTCCGATGGCGCCATTCAAAGTGGATACCACATTCAGATTGTACCCTAATGCTTCTACCAGTTTTGTCTTAATGCCACCTCCGTCATTTACGGGATTTATGAAAACATCAGCGCCTTTAAAATACACTGAAATATCATCTACAAAACCAGCGTATATGATATTCTGATCAACATAATTTTTCAATTCATCCATTTCGCCGGGAAGGCCTTTGCCGCAAATAATTATTTTGTAAGAAATATTTTTTTGAATAAACAAGGGGTTTATTTTTTCAACAATATTTTTTACCGCATCCAGGTTTGGTCCATAATTTAGCGTTCCATTGAAAAGAAATAAAGAAGTTTGTGCAGCTAAGGAGTATTCTTTGAGAAGGAAATTTGTTGCATTGGTTTT
>JBQCFO010000182.1:0-19812 GCA_051959055.1 Ginsengibacter sp.
CCAGTTTCTCAGCCTCAGTTATTGCTTTTGCGCTTTCTTCTCCTGCTTTAACGGCTTTTTCGCCTTTAATCAGCTCGCCCACTTTGCCAATTACTGCCGATTCTTTCAATGCCTTCATAATGGTCCCACCGAGCTTTGTGCCTTCTGCCACTTTTGCCAGAGCGGACACTTCTTCCACACCTACAAATAACAGTGCTATTTCCGTAACCACTTCACCAACAATTTCACCCAATGCAAAACCCTGGTTAAAGGAATTGACATTTACAAACTCCTTTTTTATTTTAGCAGCCAGTGCATTGCCGGCAAGAATGCCTAACTGCACAGGATCGGCGCTAATAACCTGCCATAGGTTTAATACTTCTTCTTTTATTTTGTCATAAAAACCGATTGGATCCGTGGCAAGTTCAAACTGCGCTTTCATTAACTGCCAGGCTAACAAAAGAATGCCTTTGATATTATCCCACAAATCTTCTATAACACCTGCCGGAAAACCCAAATTAATACCTGTGTAAAACGCAGGCCCTTTTTCAAACGAGCTCGCATTGTCTTTCATCTTGTTGTAGGCCTCCGAAGCTGATGCCGATAGTGAAGACTGTCCCACTCCTTTTAAAAAATTTTGAAGCCATGAATTTTCGTAGTGAATGTCGAAACCTTCATTTTGTAATTCTTTTACGAGCTGACTTGCTTTTTGATCTGCAGCTTTGTTGGCTTCTAACATTCTGAAAAACTCTGCTTTTGTTTTATTGCCGGTAGCATCGATTATCATTTGCAAAGCGCCTTCATAAATATTTATTGTTTGTTCTTTTTGAAAGTTTTCTACATATTCAAAATCTTTAAGCGACACATTGTTGCCATTTTTTAAGATATAAGTAAATGAGTTATCCAATAGCAACCGTCCGACAATTTGTTTTGCCTCATCTTCACTTTTACAAACGGGTCTGATGAAATAATATAACGATGCGAATACGGTTCCCTGCCATAATATTTTTACGGAAACAGGTCCCTGAGCGTCATTGCTTTCTTTCCGTTTAACTGTTTCTTTCCTGCCTTGTTGCACCACATGCGTCAATTCGTGCGCCATTAATTTTTTTCCTGCAGTTGTATTTGGCTGATATCGATCCGCACCGAAAACAATATTATTTCCATGTGTGTATGCCAGCGCATTTATTTCTTTTGCCGACTGATTGGCTTCGGCATTTGTATGCACTTGAACATTTGAAAAATCATAACCAAAACGTGGCTCAAAAAAGTTTCTTTCGTCATTAGATAACGATTGTCCTTTCCCTTCCAATGAACTGACAAAACTTTCAGTTGGAGCATTTGCAAAAGTTGTATCGTTACTTACTTCTTTACGTTGCAATGTTTTCTTTTCTTCTTCTTCGCAGTGTGCACATTTTCTTTGAATAACAGGCGGCGAAAAGAATTTGCTTTTCGATGACTGATCAGGCATCTGCATCACACGATCTGCCATCGCATCTGCCTCTTGCTCGTAAATATCATTCGGCTCATTAATCGCGAGTTTGGGTTGAAAAAACGATTTGCAATCTGCAATTTTTGCAACCGGTTCAGATACTTTATTTCTTTGGCTTAACTGCATAAATTATTCTTTTAAATGCCATAACATGCCAACAACAATCGGGCTCCAACTCCAATCCAGCCCATGAGTACCAAGAGATACTGAGCTATAGTCTGCAGGTGATATATCTGAATGAGGAGTTCCTGAAATTGAGGAAGCAGCAGTAAGGGAAAACCTGCTTGTAATGTGGTACTCCACCTGTAAGCTTGCTCCCACATTCCAAAGATTCAACGGCCTCGACATGCCACCTTGTAAACCAAGTCCTATTTCAATAAATTCGTTTTTATTTCTTCTTAAATGTAAATTGATCAATGTCAGTGCTGCCTGGTATAACTGGGCATTATGGGGATCCGGCGATAACGTTAATTGGAAATTAGGTTCATGAAGGAGATCCAGTCCCAATGGGTCGCTATCATCGGAACCCCAACTTTTTGCGTTGAGATTTCGGTACACAAATGACAGGCTGTAAGTGTCAGGCATTAGATACATTGGCGGATTTGCCGAAATAGTTTTTGCAAAATCAATTCCCAGATGAGGCTTGTCATCATCTTTCTTTGCTCCAGGCAAATTGGCAACCGAGGCCAATTTATCCTGCGGCGGCTCTAATTCAATACGCTTGGTAATCTGCAATTTATCATTGTCAACATTATCTTTTTTATTGTCAGTATCTTTGTCCTGGCGCTGGATTGCAGTGGCAGATTGCTTGTTTTGTTGAATGACATGCGTTAATTCATGCGCTAATAATTTCCTCCCATTTTCCGTTCGGGGTGAAAATTGATTTTCATTAAAGACAATGTTATTTCCGGCCGTGTAAGCCAATGCATTTACAGATTCAGCCGATTTTGCCGCTACAGCATCGTTGTGAATCTTTACATCAGAAAATAAGTACCCAAACTTCGGCTCAAAGAACTTTTTGGTGGATTCATCTAACTTTTTACCTGAATTTCCTGCAAAAAAGCCAGGGTTTTCAGCATCTTTAAAAGGGTATTTCGAAGGGGCATTCTGCATCCGCATTACCTTTTCAGCCATCGCATTCGCTTCCTGCTCGTACACATCATTGGGTTGGTTGATAATAAGTTTTGGCTGAAAGAACAAAGATCGATTTGCTGTTCCATTTTGTGAAACAGTGTTTGAACTTTGTTTTGTTTCAGCAATCTGCATATTTATTTACTTTTTTGTACTTCATAATTTTATTGACCGGTTCACGGATAAGGAGAATAACCATATCACTTCGTTCTGTAATGGATAATATTCTGGTGGGATTGGTTGATTAGAAAAATAATGGTCCCGGATAATTAAGAGAGAACTGATTCATTAATCTTTATTATAAAATTACAACTATCCCACAATTGATAACCAGTAAACAAATAAATAATGGTGGTTCTTGTTTTTCTAAATTGAGGCCATAAAGGCCAACTTATTTCTTTGATTTAAAATGATATTTTTCTATTAAATGGAAACAGGGCAGTTTGGTTAAAACTGCCCTGGAACCGGAACAATACCTACTTAGGGACTGTTTTCTGTTAAGGGCTTTTCTTTTTCCTTAGCAGTGCTATAACAATAAAAACAATAATTAATAGAATAATCAACCAAAACCACCAATGATGAAATATGGAACCGGCGCCTCCACCAAGGACTGTATGGGTTACTTCAAAGCTACTGCTGGAAAAAGCTGTACTACCGGACGCAGGCATAAATGTACCAATAATATGGTGCTGGCCCGGTTCAAGAGATGTCGTTGTTAGTACCGCGCGGCCGTTGGCATCAAGTTTCACTTCCTGGAATTTCTTGCCGTCAATAGTAAACTCAACATTACCGGCCAGGGGGTCTTTTCCTGGAGAAAACTTTCGGTTTACAGTCACTGTAAAGGTTACCGGTTCTTTATAGTTTGTTGTGTCTTTGCTAACAAACACCGTAGTTGTTGTCGTACTTGTTTGTACTTGTTGCGTAAGCAAATAGGCCTTTGCAAACGTAGGTTCACCTGTAACCATTACGTCAAATATTGCATTTGCCCGCATGTTGGAATCAATGATATCACGACATAGCTGTTGGGCAACTTCCAGGGCGATAGGAGTAAGGGGCGTTTGTCCTGCAACAATACATGGCAATTGTACATTTTCCGATGGCCATGCTTTATTAGTAAATGTTGCAGTTGATGTTCCCGGCTGATAGTCGAAGAGGCTCGTTTTATCAGTTACACGCCAGGCATTGGCAAATGTATCGTTGAGTTCGACAAAGCGATCATGCGGTGAAGTAGGCTTGGGACCAAGCGATGTGCCATCGGGAAGTCTTGGTAACCAGCTACGAGGTGCGATGACGCCCATAAGTCCCTCGGTGGCTCCAGTGTGATAAATGTTCAGGTTGAGATACCAGACCTTAAATGAGGGCCACCAGTATGGCGTTACGACCAGAATTGTTCCATCCGGGAAATCAATTTCAATAACACCACCGCCGGCTGCTGATTTGATGATGCGGCCACCAGATCCGAGATCGATTCCATTCTTTGGCATTGTTGTCAGGTTTGTTAGCTTGCCATCCACACGGAGTTGCATGCCGCTGGAATCCGGAACTCCATTAATGTTTGGTTGATACGTTACGCGGTGACTACTCACCTGGGCAGCAACAGCGGAGTTTATGCTAACACAGGTGGAGAGACCTGTATAAGGATCCGAAAAAGTATAGTTCGGTGTGGTAATCGGGGTTTGTCGAGTTTGTATTTCTAAATTTTTTCCTCGTAAAAGGACGAATTCACCAGCGCTTTGTAAGGCGTAATTCACCCCATCAACAGTAGTAATGTGTGGTTCACCAGTGCTTGAGGCTATCTTGGCGATTGTAAACGTTTCTTCATCACCGTTACCGCTGCTATTAATTACATCAACCCGAAATGTATAAGTCCCGGCAGCCGTTGGTGTTCCGCTTATGCACCCGGCAGTGCTTAGTACGAGCCCTGGAGGAAGAGCATCTGCCGGATTTATTTTCCATGTAGCCCCTACCAAATCTCCGGTAGCTGTAAAGCAAAAGGAATAAGGTGTACCTTGTTTTCCGTCAGGAGGTTTATTTCCCGTGTCAATAGTGATTGGGTCGGCAAAAGACATCGCCGAGTGAAATAACAAGGCTAATAAAAAAACATGGATCTTCCATATGCCTCTGAAGCGCATGTTCTTCAGTTTGCTTTTAATTGCATTTTTTCCTGGTAGTAACTCTGTCGTTTTCATATTTTCTTTTTATGTTATTAAATTTTATAATTTATTGCCAGTTTACGAATAAGATTTGTTTCATCCATGGTAACTTAACAACCGAAATACCCCATGGAAGTTTACCCATTAAAATGTCCCACGTTTTCTGCTCTACATCAAGCTGCCAACCTCCTTCACGCGGAGAAAGTTTGCCAGCCCGTTTTAAAAACATATTTCTTAAGCCATCCGGAGATGTATTCTTTAAAGCACCCCAATAAGAAATGACAGCACTTAATAATTCCGTCACTTCTTTCTCTTGTTCAGGAGTGATAATAATTTCTTTGTTTATTGATTCATTGAATTCGATTCCGCACAGAAGTTTGGGCAATAGAAGAATTTGCTCCTGTAAAGCGGTTTCACTGCTAGCCATATATCCCAGCAAATGCACAGCATCATGTGCCGCTTCTTTACTAATGAACTTGTGTTCAATAGTTAACCCGAAGGCCGCGAAAAATGGAGCGATAAAAGGATGCAGAATAACGAGGCCGGCTAAATCAAGATAAATGCTTTCTCCATCAAAGTCTTTTTCTTTTAATTGTTCTCTTGCGGAAGCCCGGTTTTGAAGAGTTTGATCGGTGTTATCTGTTTCAGATGTTTTTTCGTAGAAAGCGCGATCTTTTTCAATATTTTCACCGGAGTCTGCCTCCTTTGTGTTTTGTGTTATGTCATCATTGTTTGAAGAAGAAGGTGATTGAATAATCTTTTTGCTTTGCTCTGTTCTTTCCAGGTTTCCCGGTTCTTCAATTTTTTGAAAATTGCTTTTTGTTTCAGAATTTATTTCTTCATTGATAGATGAATTGTTTTTTTTATTCACTCTTTCTGTTTGCTGATTGCCAGCGTCATCAGTCCTTCTTAAAATCACATCTCTTGCTTTATCATATACCAGGAATAGTTTATTTGCCAATTCTTCTTTCATGGCCATTGACGGGCAAACTTTTTCAACTAAAAAATATTTGAATTGTTCAGAAAATTGAGAATTCAATCTTGCACGCGAGTGAGGGTTTATCTTAATTAAACTCAGTAGTGCGGCAGGCAAATCTTTATCTATTGCGTAATTCATCGTAACTTCCGACTCGAGTACTGATAGATCCTTAATGGCGCACCACCAGGGGAAATACCCGCTCTTTAAAAAATAAAGAAATGCATTTATGGCCGATTGCCCGGGCGATATCAAGTGAATATTTCTGCTGTCTTTCACTTCAAACATAAGCCTCGATTGAAGCTCATTTCTCATTACCGGAATAATTTTTTCTATCAATTGTTTTTCAAGATCATCCCCGCGAAGGTGACCTAAATCAAGATCTACTTTATCAAGGCGAACAATTAAGTCATCTCTTACAAGTTCAGAAAATAAATTATCAAACTGAGGAAGTATCTTTTCGTAATAACTTCTTTTTATTTTTTCCTGGAAAAGTGCCGCTTTATATCTATCGGGAAATGTTACCTGTAATGTTTGTTTCTGAATGATATGCGTGGTGGTGCTCATTTAAAGAATACATTTATTGCATCTATGAGTTTGTTTCTGATGTCGGATAATGCGAGGGGATCTGTTACTGTTGCAGAAGCTGTAAGCCATGATTTAAGCGCACTTTCAAGGTTGCTCATTACACCTGTATCGGTGAGCCAGTATATTTCGGCAAGTATGTGAGCCGGGGTTTCGCGCTGAATGATTTTTTCTATAAATTTTGTAAATTCAGGATCAGTGAATCTTCCTGTTGAATGCCATCCGGGGAAGATAAATATTAACCGAAAAGAGTAGGGGTCTTTTTTGCTTTCATCCCCTGCGCTTACGTTTAAAAACTTGTCTTTTTTGCCAGAACCGCTATCATTTACTTTTGGCCTGAGCAATATATTTTCGATTAGATGAAATCCTTCAATTTCATTGCCTGCAAGATCCTGATCCTGGTATGCCTCAATCCCGAGTAAACTGCAAATTCTTCTTTTCAGCCACGGCACGTTGTCGGTATTCCAATTATCGGTCGATAAATAATTAAAAGATTTGGAACGGTTATAACTTAAATCTGCATAGCTTTTTAAGAAATCTGACTTATCATTTATTAGTATTCCGGATGCTGTATCCTTATTATTGGAATACATTAAAAGTGCATATTCTGTAAAGTCCTCTCCAAATCTCGCAAGTAGATGATCAAGAAATTTGTTCCTTCTGTCAATTCCGTTTTGTTCCTGCTCAGATTGTGCGAGCAAGGAAGGTACCGTGGTTTCATAAGTGCTTTCAAGGATTGAGTCATTTCCTGACATATTTTTAAGCGATTGCCAGAAGTAAGTGTTGTCAATACCGGAATTAATAGAAAACAGGTCTTTTACGTGCGCTAGTTGCGAAAGATAGTCAGCAAGTAATTGTTCAAAAAAAAGTAAAAATCCTTTAAGCTGATTCGCCTGCCCTTTTCTTTCATTTGAAGAGGATGATGGCAGACCCGCTTTGCCAATTCCGTAGGTAATAGGAAAATCATTTTGAATAGAATAATAGTCATCAACAAACAGGTTATTTCCTTTAGGTATTTGGATATCTGAAACCTGTGGAGATTTAATTATCGCATTTTGGGCTTTTAAATTATTAAAGGCTGTGATTACATCACTAAGCGAATAATCAATTTGAACTGAATTTTTAGTAATCCTGATCAAGGATTTATCCACGCTTAATCTTGGCTTATAAATATCAGTCAGCATAAGACTAAGACAGTCACGTACATTATCGGCAATCACCTGGTTATTTATATAGTTTGTAACCGTAAGATTTTGTACTGAAATGATTCCTTTATTCTGGCTTGTAAGCGCAAGGTTCCCATAGTTAAAATCATTATTGAGAGACATAATGACTCCTAACAGATCAGAGGTGTAGATAATATTATTCCGGTTTAACTCAACCAGTTCCTGATCATCAATAAACCCATTTTGCAACAGCGGTCCTTCAAAAATTTCATCCACGGTTATACCGGGTTTTAGGAGCATTTCATCCAGGGTATAAAATTGTATTTTCGGGGACAAAAATTTGTCGAGACGGTAATAAATTTGAGCAAGCGTTGAAATCAGATCCACACCTTGTGCAATTTCAATCTGCGCAGTTATTGCAATTTCCTGAATGCGCGTAGCTTTAAAAGCATAAAAATCCTCACTAATATTTCTATTGGAATTAAGATAAAACTTTATGCCATTCAGAATTATATTAGCTGCAACGATTCTTTCGTTATATTGCTTTATTAAACTTCCGGAGCCCGTTTCTTCCAGCTTATTTTTTATGTCACTTTGGGCAATACTGCTGTCTGCGGTAACTGTAATTCCAAACTGATCTGATCCACCGGTATATGCAATTTTTAATACGGCGAAGTAGGTTTTCTTTACAGCGTCTATGCTTATGAGATTTAATTGGATAGTTGAAATATTTGTTATCACCAGATCGTTTGCCCAGGCGGTTGAAATTTCGTCCCAAAAAGGGTAGGCTGCTTCAATTACGCCTCCTGCTATTGTAACGGAAAGAACACTGCTGTTCAGTTCATCAAGTTCAAACTCAAGCAATACATTGTAAAGGCCGTTAACAGTTATAATTTCTCCGGCATTGTAATTAAGTCCATTGTTTTTATCGAAGTAAAAATTTTGTTCTGATTCGGTTGACTTTGTCAGCCAGGCATTTTGAATATCCGGATGATCAATAAGTAATTTTCTAAAATCATTTGCTGTAACAGGGCTGCATGGCAGGATTTCTGCTGCCGAAAAAAAATCTTTCTCTGCATCTAAAGAATTCGGTTTGCTCGCTAACAGATCATTAACCGGTTTATTTGCGCGAGCCGACAGATCGGTAATAGCATAGGCCAATACTTCAAGAATTGTGATACCGGGATCGTGAATATTATAATCTGTCCAGATATCAGAAGACAGAGATTGTACATATCCAATCCCGGCCTCCCGCAAAAAAGAATAATCCTGACCCGATGTAGCTGGTTTGCTCTTAGAAATGAATACTTCGCTGTTGGAAATTTCAGTCATGTGTTTTAGTTATTCATAAAAGATTTTCGAGTACTCCCCGTGAAATGACGCCAAAATGATTTATGATTGGACTTGAGTTTTTTATAGAAAAGCAATAAATAACCTGAATTTTAATTTTACAAACCAAAGGCTAAAAACCATTTTGCCTGGTATTCATTCCGGCTTCACCGCAAATGCATCATATAAATGAAAAATTGTCTAACCGAATGCCATTCAATTTTGATTGTTTTCAACGTTGATGGCTTTTGTTTGACTATTTGGATTCGCATTATCGTTAAGCTGCGGCGTAGCCTGGCTTTGTATTTTGGTAATTAACTCATGTACCTGTATAAATGGAAGGTTACCAAGCGCTGTAAGCAACAAGTTTACATCTTCAATTTTCAATGATAAATTAATTTCTTTCATGTTGGAATAATTGGTATGATTTTACTTTTTAGGTTTGATTGATGTTTCTTTCACAGGTTTTTTTTCAAGCTTGGTTACTCTTTCATCCAGTTCTTTCAAGGCGTTAACCATCACATAAGTAAGTGCACTTGCATCAAGAGATAATAGCTCCGTATCCTGTTTATCAGATTCTTCCAGCCTCGCGCGAAAACTGGTTACCATAAAAGGAAATATTTTTTCAACCTTTTGCGCTATTAATCCGACATGCGACCCCTTGCTATTTAGCCCGGCCTTTCCATTGTAGGTAAAATTAACCGGTTCAAGTTTTTTTAATAGTGAAAGACCGTCAGTAAACGGAGAAATATTCGTTTTTAATCTTTCGTCTGATAACGTAGCCCAGGCGCCGCCACCAACCTTGGCAGCATTACCATTTACCATAAGCAAAGAGCCTGGTGTGGCAGCAGGACTGCCAATGCTAAGCACGCCTCCTGCAATGGTTGCTTTCACTGCGCCATTTTCAAAAAAAGAAATGCTTTTGCCACTTGTCGTGTTGAGAATTACGTTTCCAAAAGTATCCTGAGATAGAGCGTATGAAGTTGCATTTGCCTGGTTTCTATGGCTGAAATATGCGGAAAATGCATCGGCAAAAATCGTCGCGTTACCTAATCTGACAGTGGTGGCTGTAGAAATGGTAGTTCCCAGTTCAACTTCAAACTTATAGGTGGGAGATGCAGCCAATCCCACCCCAACACTTCCTGAAGGATAATTAATATTGGAACCAAGCGTCACCCACTGCGAAGCTACACTTCCCAGAGAAAGATCATTCCAGCCGGACCCATTTTTAAATTGAAACGTACTGCCATTCCAGCGGATACTGCCAACAGCGCCATCAACGATGCTGGTTTTCAATGTAAGTCCCTGATTAAGCACTATATTTTGATTGCCATCAACATCAATGCCGTCATCTTGTTTGTTTACACTGGAATCAATAAAGTCACTAAAATTGGATTGTGATGGTTTAGCTCCTGTAATAAAAAAGCTTTTAAGATTTATTCTGTTTTGTATCATAATTGAAATTTGTTAAATGCTATTAGATAATTTTTTTTTAAATCATGATCTGATTAAAAACATAAATTGTTACAGGCCTTTTAACACTCTTAGGAGCCGACAGTAAAATTTTCACCAATAATCATAAAGCCGATTCCTAAAGAGCCAGCTCCCTGGCAAACATATTCTCCTGCTTTCAAAACTCTTATTCTATGATTGGGGGCAGAAACAAGTATGCTCCGGGGGTCCGAAGCAATTGCAACTTCCGTATCTCGTCCAACAACAAAATCAGCATCTATTTCCATATCACCAATTGCAGGAATCAGATTTTCCCCAATAATAAAATCTACTCCGATTGCCATGTTACCTATTCCCGGTCCATTCTCATCTACTCCGTCAAATATGTGATAAAGATTGAAACTGGTTACAAAATCCACATAGGGCCTGTTTTCGATAAAAATTATGATATCTGACTTAAATACTTTTCCTCCAAACGTAATGTCCTCGCCTTCTTCGTATGCCCATGGAGAGAGAAATCTTTTTATTTCCTCATTTAAAAGATTGCCATAATATCCTGCATCTTTGCCGCTCAGAAAACCCACTTTAAAGTCAACGAACAACTGTTCGTAAACCGGGTTGTCAGCATTAAAAATTACAAATAGGGGAACGTATTGATATATGTATGCCTCTATACTTTGCAGCGTAATGAGGTTGACTTTCGGTTGAAGCGGATCCGCAGAATTTTTGTTAATTAAATTGGGAACTACAATGGCACTTACAGTTCCCGGTACAAGGTCTGTCGTTTCATCGGTATGCGTCAAACATTTTACTTTAAATATCTCGGGAAAAGCGTCTAATATCAACCGTTCGAAATCCCAAAGATCTAAAGCTCTTTTCTTGTGCCTGAGTCTTTCGCTTATGCGTGTATAAAATACGTTGTCCTGTTCGCTGGTACTTCCTCCAAATGAAATATAAGGTTGTGTAACTGATTTAATCGCAGAATCCTTCACCAGCAATTCTTTTATAGATAATGGAGGAAGTGGCTGGCTTAAATGCAAGTCAGCGATGCTGTTGTCAGTGGGTAAAACGTAACTCACCTCAACGGCTTGCGCTTTAATATCAATTAATTCGTTTACCTCCGATGGGTTTTTGGTTACACTTGCCCTTAACCAATAAAATCCTGTGGGCAATAATGTATTATTATTGCTTGCATCCTCACCTATGCTAAAAGAAATAAGCCCCGGCGTTTGAAGGCCATTCGTAGTGTTGGTAATAATATCCAGTGTTGAAAGAGGAATCCATTTATTATCAGCAAGGTAAAACCAGCTTATATCTTCGTCTTCTATATTTGTATCTATACCAGCACTGCCTTCTGCCACTTGAAATAAAATGCTCAAATTCTGTGGAGGTAATAAATTTTCAATTGCGAGGTACATATTACCAAGGTATAAAGCGCTTTGGGATTTTGGCAACGGTAGTGCCAATTCATTTCGATACTGTGGAAACAAATAGAGGTTTTCAGCATATACCTGGGCACTTCCAAATGGTTCTATATGAAAAAACTGCTCTGGACTATTCGCATCCTTAAAATCAATATCCTGAACCGATACATAATCTAAGGATATTGACTTGATCAAAGGAGTGTATGGAGTATTAGGAAGCACTGCTGTTTTATCTCCTAAAGCAATGTTAATGGCCCGCTTTGCATAAATAGCCGGGAATTCATTTTGTCCGAATGCATTGAAAGTAAAGCCTGTATTCATATTCGGACCGGTAATCTCCATTTTTATAAATCCATCATGTGTATTATTATCGAATGAAGTTAATTGTTGCAGATCTGTGTCCCTTTCGTAAGATAATCCTGAGAAAGCAGTATTCAAAGTGTCATTATCATTTATGATGGTATTTATTGCAGTGGCATCATTGATATTAAACAAAAAATAATCACCGCCAGGTAGATTGCCTGGATTATTCAAAGGCAGCCATTGCCCGTTGTACAACAGACTGACAGAAGCGGTGAAAATAACATTTGCCAGAGACGTGGGTACATCGAAATAAGAAACGTAATATTCTCCAAGATTAGGCTGGGGTACTCCACTCCAAAGAACATTAATGTTAAAGCTTGTTAGTTTTTTTTGAAACATTTCTGCACTTCCGATATAGAAATCGGAACCTATCGTCGGAATGGGGCCGAATGGCTGAAAAGGTTTGTCTGCATTTAGTTGTGAAAGGTCATTTTGAAGCACCAGGTTTTTTACTCCGGTTACCGCAACTTCAATTGTTCCGGATGTTATTATGAGATTGTATAGATAGCCGTAAAGATAAGATCCCTTGGTAAGCAATACTTTCATTACAGGCCATTGTGTATTAAATGCATCATCCAGTACAGATCCGTCAAAAGCAATTACAGCAGGATCTGTAGCTCCCAGTGAAGCGGTAATTATTAGATTACAGGAAAACAAAGTATTGTTTGGAGGGCTAAGCCGGGTGGTATTAACGACCGCTTTAAATGAGGCAGGTTTTATCCAGTCCTTTGCCCCACTCAATAAGATCTGAACGCCATCACTTATGTCGCCGGAAAAGAATTCTTCTTCAGGTATATCGTTGAATTGAATCGTTAATGTTATTGATCTTTCACCTCCTTCCAAAAACAACATTGGCGAGGCCAGGGCGAAACCAAGCGACGCTTCCTGCATGTTTTGCTGATCAGTTGTTTTATTGCTTTGGTCTTCTCCAAAGGCGCTCCATTTAGAGCCCGCAACAGCAAAAGGTTTTCCGTTGCCGTCTGCTGAATTGGCCTCCGTAGCTGAATAAATAACAAAATTGTTTGTTGGCTGATTGTAGGAAAGATATTCGCTCCTGATGTTTTGGATTTGGGCCTGGTTAATGACAATTTCGCTATCAGAATTGTATAGGGGAAAACCGCTGGCATCTTTTGTGGCCTTAAATTGAGTGCCTGCAGCAATATCGTCATTCAATAAATTCTTAGCAAGTTCCAGAATGAGATGCGCTTTATCTGCAACCGGCGGTTTGGGAAGCAGTTTGAGTATTTCTTTATAATAAAAATCAAGATGGCTTTTTGTAATGCTATTGATATCGTTCTGCGCAAATGCCAGCAGTTGAAGAAAAGCAAGGAAGAGCGCAAAATTAGGATCAAAGTCGCTTTTGCCTTGCAGAAGGGTTAATATTTCCTGGTTTGTCAGAAGAATCTCGTCTGCAACAGGGTCAACAAAATAATTAAAAAAGCTGCTCCAGTTTCCGTCCGGATTATTGTCAAGATCAAAAAATTTTATTTGCTTGGAAAGGCCGTAGGCAAAACTCAATAACTCTTTTAAATCCCGCTCATCCACTTTTATAAAATCGGGATTCAAAGCCGGCAGAAGCCTTTGATTCTGGTTGGTTCCATCACTTTTTAAAATATTATTTAATAAAAAAGTGGTATCCATATTTTATAAATTATTTCCTTCATTTATATAGAATGGAAACACAAGGTTGCTCCTGGAATTCGTTGTTCTCACTACATAATCTACGGAGACAAGGACCAGTCCATCTACTTCATTCTGCGTAATAAGATCGACTGTCTGAAGATCAATTCTTGGCTCATATAATAGAATTGCTTCCTGTATTTGTTTTTGCATAAAAGTTTGAAAGCCGGTATTCATGATCTCAAAAATCATTGAATCGGTGTTACACCCAAATTCAGGTTCCATTATTCTCTCTCCAACCCGGGTGCTGAGAAGTATTTTCAAACTACTTTGAATATCATCTTCACCTTCCAGCATTTCAACACCAATTCCTTTCGTAAATGTGGGTGGAAAGCTCCACCCGCGTCCCAAAAAACTATTGTTTAAATCCATAATTAACCTATTAAAACAGTGAAACATCCTAAAATAATAACTCCTCCATGAGCGGTTGAATCGCCCATTCGTGCAGCTGGCGCCCCGCCAATCATTACGGTAGCGGAGCCCATAACAATGGAATCAGGAGGCCCGGTACAGGTCAGCAAATCTCCAACTCTTGCAGCCGGCATTCCACCAATAAGAACAGTTGGACAGCCGGGCGGAATTATGGGGCCTCCTATATGTGGTATTATGCCGGTAATCAAGGGGCATATGTGAAAGTCTCCGGTTCTCGCTGCAAATGGCATATCTCTTTAATTTATCTGAACTATTGCTCCTTTAATAACAGCATTGGCACTGCTGGTTAATTCTAATCCGGCAGCACCATCTGCTTTAAATTTTATTTGCGCAGTGGATGAAATATTATTTCCCTGAATACTGATATCATCATTGCTTTTCAGGGTTATTTTTTGGGAGGTTTCTATGGTAATTCCATTATCATCCATCACGAATTTATTCCCATTCCCATCCGCAAATTGTATCACCTTAGAATCATCATCCATAAAAATATTCCTCCCTCCCGGTGTTTCCAACTTTATTGATTTTTTATCATCATCAAAAGTTAATTTAAGCTCACTCCTGGAAACATAAGCTTTGATATTATTTGAATCGTCTGCTTTTAAAGGCGCAGGTTTAGCGCTGCTGTTTAACATTCCTAAAATGACCGGATCCCTGGGATCATCATTTAAAAAACCAACTATAACTTCATCACCAATTTCTGGCCTGAAGAAGAAGCCACGGTTATCGCCGGCATCAAGGCTTGCCACTCGTGACCACACACCCTTATCTTCAGCATTGATAACCGGCAAACGAACCTGAATTCTGTCTTCTCCCTCCGGATCATTTTCTAATTGAGTTACCACACCTATTTGCAAGCCATTTACTGCAGGCAGCATTCCGGCTGCTTTCGGTGCATTAACCGGTACTTCTACCGAAAACCAGTTGGTGGACAACCCGAACCGGGCATCCGTTAACCAGTTGCCATCTGCAATCTCATGTCTTATTCCCGCTACAAAAACGTTCCCGTTAATACGGTCTCCTAATCCTTGAAGGTTCAAAACCGTTGCAGGTTTTACATCAGGAAATCCCTGGAATCTAACTCTGCCTTTGACTTTTGCCAGCCTGTTTTTTAATAATTGGGCATCGGCCCATGCCTGTAATTCCTCCTGTACAATCTGGCCTGTATGTTTTAAATCAAATGAACCAAGTCCAATCACTTCACTAAGATCTGCAGCCGATATATTCCCGTTTTCAGCGATGCCCGGTTCTGCTGCTTCAGCTGTTATAATTTCCTGGTTTGAATAATCCCACGAATAGGCATCAACACCTTCGTATTGGTCTCTGGCGTCCATTTCAGAGTCAAACTCCATGATAGTCGCACCGAATAAAAGGCTTAATACAGGGGTACTGTCTAAAGCCGGTCTTGTAGAAGTAATACTATTTTCATCAACTACGCATACGCAACCGTTTGCCTCGAGCCGTGTGATGATAAAATCCCAATCCGTACAATCAAATTGAACAAGTTCTTTATGCTGAACATTTGTTGCATCAATTGAATTATTGAGGCTGTAATTGCTGATTATTTCTTCAATTACATCACTATCTGTTTTGTCAAAATAATATTTATTTTTTCTGCCAATTGTAAGCTTTACGGTTTGATCTTTACAGTCAACAATCAATTGTGAACTGTTGCTCCTGACCCTTATTTGCTGGGTAATGATGATGCCTTTAAATATCGATGATTCATCAGATCGGTAGCCTGCTAAAATTTCTATTTGCTTCCCGGGTATAAAGAGGTCCTGATTGGCCACCTCAAAATCTTCCAGGGCTGGTTCACCGTCCAATATGCAAATTCTTGCAGTTGGTATTTTGTTAATTTCTTTTTCAACAACAATTGATTGAACATTGATGGTACGCGGTATTTCGGTTCCCTCTATTTTTAATGTAAAGGTTACAAGGTCTGTAGGTCTTGTGGTGGGAATGATTCTGCTGTCGCTCATTAAAATTTTATTTACTTATCGGTGGAAATTTTATAGTATCACCCGCTTTCAAATTTCTGAAGTTGGTAAGATTATTTACACGTGCTACTTCGAGGTAATAGGAAGCGTCTCCATAAATTTTATAGGTCATTAATGGAAGTGTATCTCCATCCTGTACCTGCCTGAGGTGCGTAAGATCAGGAGATTGATCGCCCTGTGCAGCTACTCTCAGTTTATCCGTTATAGTACCAAAAAATGCTGCTGTGGCAACTGCTCTTAAAGGTGTACCATCCGGTTTAAATAGTTTAAAATCAAAATTGAGCGAGGTTAAATTGCCATCAAAAACAAGCTTCCCCCATAATATCTGAACTTTCCTTGGACTATGCTGAGTGCCCTTATACATAAACACCACGCTATTGAATTTGGCAATCTCTTTCATTACATCATATTGTTCCTGGGGCGACGCGATATTTGAAACTGCACTTGCAATTGCTCCTACAACGGGTATATCGCCAATAACTCCAAGCGTGCTGGGTTTTGGAATCACGCCTGTGGCATCAAACAGAAAATCAAATTGTAAGGTAGGAGGTGAGGTATCAATATATGAAGGATCACTTCCCGAATTGCCAGGAACTTTCCTGGCATTCAGATTAATCTGATATTGAATGGCATATTTTTCAGGATTCACAAGCGCCATATAGGAGTCACCCGGATTGGTGCTCAATTTATCTGTAGCCCCGGTGCTGTTATATGCAGTGATTTTTAATTTATCGGGCGTTGCCATTATCGTTCCTTCTTATCTTTTAAAATTTGCAGTACCTGCTCCACGCAGGCACTAATGATTGTTTCAATGGGACTTGAATTATTGATAACCGGATTTATTTGAGGGGTAGAAGTGGAGGAGGAATCATCAATGTAAGCTTTAATATTTAGCTCCTTTATTTCTATTGGCATTATTATGTATTTTATTTGAAAAATTTTTAAAAAGAAAGCCCTGCGCTAATTGAGCCTGCTACCGCACCTGCCAATCCCATTGCTGCATTTGCAGGATCATAGTATTTAAAATACTGATAGCTTAAGGCAAAAGTTTCTACTACTATTTCACTTCTGTCAGCGCTAAACCCTGATACCTCCAACCGCTTTGGTATGGCGTTAATGACATACCAGTTGTATAAAGGCAGATGCGTTTCATCCAAAAGTGAAATAAGCACATTGGTTGGCTTAAATTCAAAATTTTCAATTGCGTTATTACACCAGTAAAGAAGGCCTGATCCCATAAACTTGCCGCGTTTTAAAACCAGCTCACTATAACTTGTTCTTACCGGCAACTGGTGAACAAAACGGTTTTCGCCTCCTTCCTTTAACGGTTCTGATTCCATTGTTGCATTTAGTCCTGAAACTTCCTGGAATCTTATATCGTTTGGCAACTGGGGAAATAACTCAAAGACTACCGAAAAGTGAAATCCGGTTTGGGGATATGAAGTATCCATATTTATTCATTTTGAATGGTAAAACCTTCGTGTGCCAGGTCTAGTTGCTCGATTGCCACGTCGTTACCATCCGCTTTCAAATCGGTAGAGGTAACTTTTGTAGGCCAGGCATTTTTTACTTTCCATACAATCACAGGGGAAAGGGTTTCGTCAAGCAGACTAATAGTTATATCGCGCCTTTCAACGGTGTTCATATTAATGGTATTAAACCAGTTGTAAAATTCGTTATCAGATTTAAAGATGCCCCGTTTTAAAACGATGTTGCTGAATTTGCGTTGACCAGGCATTTTGATTTTATGATATTCCGGGCTTGATCCATCGCGATATTCAATAACATCATTGGTTATATCAAGACCGCTCACATCAGTAAAACCTATTTTTGTTCCGCCCCATTCTACCTGGAAATGGAATTTGGGCAGTGGATAATTTGCCATAAAATTGTTTTTAGTTTGAAGAAAAAATTTGATTTATTGGATTTATGCCTGCTGTTGTATTTGTGAGAAACGGAGAATGATGAATTCAGCTGGTCGAACAGGAGCCATGCCTATTTCCACGATCATTCGCCCGTTGAGAATATCGTCGAAGGTCATTGTTTGTCCGAGGCCCACCTTTACATAAAATGCCTGTTCGGGTTTCGATCCTGCCAGCGCGCCCAAACGCCATAAATTGGTGAGATAATTCTCAATCATTGCCCGGATTTTCACCCATGTATTGCCATCATTTGGTTCAAAAACAAAAACACTTGTTGCCTTTCTTGCTGATTCTTCGACCATAATATAGAACCGGCGAACCGAAATATATTTAAAGTCATTACTGTTGCCATCCAAAGTACGCGCGCCCCATACTAAAATACCTTTGCCAGTGAAAGCGCGAATAGCATTTATGGATTTGCCTGACGTTGCATCTATATTCATGTCGGCCTGTAGGTCATCTGAAATTTGAAAAGTAGGTCCGATTACATCCTGGAGTCCGACATTTGCAGGTGCTTTCCAAACGCCGCGGGAAGCATCCACAGTGGCATATACTCCCGCAACTGCCGGAGATGGTGGCATAACCACAGGGAACTGGTTGTCTAAAGCTTGCGTAAGGAGGTTGTAAGCTGCAAGATTATAATAGGGCGGGGTCGGAGGAGAAGATGGGGGAGAAGAAGGGGCCGGCAGCGTACTGATATCCTGCAATGTTTTCCCATTCAAAACTCCTGTTACTCCATTTACAGTATGAACTATAGTGGTTTTAGATTCATCATAGTCGTATGAATAGACAGTTTTCAAATTTGGGAAATATACAGCTCCATAATTATTATAAGGGGATGCAAAACCATTTCTGAAATTTGCCGTTGCATTATCAACGTCACTGCTTGTAACCAATGTTTCACCTGTATTATATACATCCATTATGCAAAACCGGTCTTGCAAATCACCACATTGATCAAGCGCATGCCCTAGCAAAGCATAATAACTTGTTTCGGCCATACTTTGTCCTTCGGGGAAAATAATGAGTGTTGGTTCATCCTGCTTTGCGGCGGCTTCAAGGCCTACTCCTGTTCCTGCATTATAGTAGTCAGTTAGGGCAAGACCGCCAGAGTTTATATCTGTGTAGCCTCCGACCGAAATAATGTAGCAAGGGCCACCTCCATTTGCATAAAAAAACCGAATAGCAGAATGCATATTGTGCTTTGATTTTGGACCATTAAACGCCACTGATATGGTGTCGTTCGTTGTTTGCCCTGAGGTTTTTTGAGTATAAGTAATTTGGATATTAATTTCCAATTGAGCTTTTCCAAAATAAAGTTCATATTCCAGCATGGAAGTAATGCGGGTTGGCTTATTCGTTAAACTATTACCTTGAAGATCCTGCGCAAATTGTGTATATCCGATAAAAACGGGGATTGCTGTTGCCACCTGCGCAATGGAAGGCGGAAAAGAGGGAATTTCATTTACATAAACTCCCGGGGTTTTAATTGCGCTTTCATTTATTTGAGACATGTGATGATGGTTTTATTATTTAAATGAAGTTTAAATCTTACTGATAAATCGTATAGAATAGCCAGGATCATTCAGGTTTTCACTCGCACCGGAAAAAAGATCGTAAGCGCTATTTATTGCGCCGCTACTATAAATATCTATTACACCAAAGCAGTGTTCATCCGGATTTACCACCCCCACAGTTTTTAAATCATCACTATTTACCCCTGCGGTA
>JBQCFO010000183.1:0-4522 GCA_051959055.1 Ginsengibacter sp.
TTTTATTCATTATTAATTAAATATTATGTTCAGGAATTTTATTGTATTCAAACACTTTAAATTAATAGCAGGATTTATATTCATCCTGTTATCACAAAACGCGGCTGCACAAACATTTTCTGTAAATGGAACAGTCACTTCAAAAAAAAGCGGACAACCCTTGGCCGCTGTAACGATTGCTGACAAAGGAAGTACACTATCTGCAATAACAGATGAAAACGGGAATTTCAAACTGGAGTTGCCAGGTAAAAGTATTCTTGTTTTTTCCTCAATAGGTTACAAACCCCAGGAAATATATGTCTCTTCAAATAATGCTTCCATTAAGGTTTCTTTGGAAGAAGTAGAAAATGTATTGAATGAGGTAGTGGTAACTGCTTTGGGAATTTCCAAAGAAAAAAAATCTTTGGGTTACGCGGTTCAGGAATTGAAATCGAAAGATATCTCAGAAGCAAAAGAAACCAATCTTGTAAATGAATTAGCCGGAAAAATTGCGGGTGTAAATGTTACCAACAGCCAGGGTGATATGGGATCTTCCAGAATTATTATCCGCGGCGAAACTTCTATTGATGGAAATAATCAGCCGTTGTTTGTGGTAGATGGTGTTCCGGTTGATAATTCGCAGTTGTTAGGCACAGCTGGTTCCAGGGATTTTGCGAATGCCATTTCTGATATCAATTCAGAAGATATAGAATCGATCAGTGTACTGAAAGGTCCCAACGCCGCGGCTCTTTATGGTTCGCGTGCAGCTGCCGGAGTGATTTTAATAAAAACAAAAAGTGGGAAAAATAAAAAAGGCCTTGGCATCACGCTCAATTCAAATACCACTTTTTCCAACTTATTGATTTTACCAGATTATCAGAATTCATTCGGGCAGGGATCTAATGGAAACTTCAGTTATGTAGATGGAAAAGGCGGTGGAATAAATGATGGTGTGGATGAAAGCTGGGGACCTGCATTGGATGGCAGCTTGATTCCACAGTTTAATTCAAAAGGAGTGCCGGTACCCTTTGTAGCCCATCCAAATAATGTCCGCGATTTTTTCAATACCGGCTATACTTTCAATAATGGTCTTGCAATTGCCGGTTCTGACGAAAAATATGACTTTCGTTTTTCTTATAACAATCAAAAACAAACGGGTGTAATTCCAAATTCTGAGCAGGGAAAAAATTCGTTTTTATTAAACACGAATTATCATATTACTCCGAAACTAACCTTACACGCCATTGCAAACTACATTCGTGATGATGCAGGCAATCTTCCCGGTGCAGGTGGAAAAAGATCGACAAGTACGATGTTACAATTTACCTGGTTTGGCCGGCAGGTTGATATCAGCCAATTAAAAAACTACCTGGATGCTGATGGAAATACATTTAACTGGAACAATAGTTATTACAGCAATCCTTATTTTGTTGCATATGAGAATACCGTAGGTCAAAGGCGTGACCGCATTATTGGAAGTGTTGAATTGAATTATAAAATAGGTAATAATCTTGTTGCAAATTTGCGCAGCGGAAATGATTATTATACAGATCGTAGAAAATTAAAAATCGCATATGGAACAAGCGGAACTCCTTATGGCTCTTATGAAGAAGACGCTTACACGTTAAGCGAAAACAACACAGAAGCAACGCTCGATTTTAATAAAAAAATTAACCGGGATTTTTCTATAGATATTTTAGGAGGCGGAAATATCCGGAGAAATAGTTATGAAGAAAATGATCAGCTTGCTCCAAAGCTGGCCGTGAGTGGAGTTTATACTTTAAGTAACTCGCGCGACCCGCTGATTTCATCCAATTATTTCAGCAATTTAAAAACGTACAGCTTATTTTCTTCTGCACAAATCGGTTTTAGAAATTATGCATTTTTAAATCTTACAGCAAGAAACGACTGGTCGTCCACATTGCCTGCTGCGAACCAATCTTATTTTTATCCATCAGTAAACGGTAGTCTTATTTTGACCCAGGCGCTGGACATTAAAAGTGATTTTTTAAGTTATGCAAAAGTGCGTGGCGGATGGTCAAAAGTAGGGAAAGCGGCAGATGCTTACCAACTGATAAACACTTACAATTTCACTGCACCCTTTGGTTCTAATCCACGGCAGAGCGCTGCAAGCAAAGACCTTAATCCGAATTTGAAACCTGAAACCACTACTTCTGCCGAAGCAGGCGTAGAAGCAGGTTTATTTAATGATGCCCTTCACCTGGATTTGAGCGTTTACAATACAAATAGTATTGATCAGATTTTAAGTGTGGATGTAAGCCCTTCAACAGGTTATACTAAAAAACTGATCAATGGCGGTAAAATAAATAATAAAGGATTTGAAGCGCAGGCCGCAATTAGAATTATCAAAAGAAGCGAATTTAGCTGGGATGTAAATTTGAATTACTCACAGAATCACAGTGAGGTTTTGGAACTGGACAAAGAAGGCAGGTTGCAGAGCTATGTTTTAGGCTCCGACCGCACTGTACAGGTACTCGCCGCTGTTGGTCAGCCTTATGGAACCTTGTTCGGAAATGCTTATTTGCGGAATGCTTCCGGACAAATAATTGTAAATGCGGATGGAACCCCCGCCATCAATCCGACAAAACAATATCTTGGAAAATTTACTCCTGACTGGCTGGGCGGTATTAATAATAGTTTTACTTATAAAGGTATCAATCTTAGTTTCCTTGTTGACGCAAGGATCGGTGGCTCTATTTATTCAAACACAAACAGAACTGGCACTTATACAGGAACACTTGCCTCCACAATGCCCGGTCGCGATGCTGCACATGGAGGATTGGCATATTATTATCCTGGTAATAACACATCTGCTACCGCAGTACAATTATCAAACGGAGCAACAGCCGGCCCTGGAGGAGAGACCGTTTATCATGATGGAAATATTTTTCCAGGCGTAACACAGGATGGCAAACCAAATACAACGATTTTACCTGCACAGCAGTATTACAAAGGGTTTACAAACGTGGATGAGCAATTTGTTTATGACTCTTCTTTTGTAAAATTGCGCGAAGTAAAATTGAGCTACGCCTTACCGGCATATTGGATAAAAAATATTGGCTTTCAAAGCGCCACAGTCTCTCTTGTTGGCCGCAACCTTTGGATCATTTACAAAAAAGTTCCAAACATAGATCCTGAAACTGCTTTCAACACCGGTAACGCTCAAGGCCTGGAAGATTTAACCCTTCCGACCGTTCGCAATATTGGTTTTAATATCACCCTTAAATTTTAATAATTATGAAACTCAAATATGCTTCTTTAATATTTTTCTCCATTCTTTTGTTTTCAATAACGTCCTGCAAAAAAGAGTTGGTAAAAATTAACAAAAATCCAAACGCTGCGGAAACAGCACAACCAGATTATTTATTGACAGCAGCTACAAAATCTGCTGTAGATGAATATTGGTCAATTACGCGAAGTACGAATCCAAGTTCGCTTTTTGTGCAGCAATGGGCGATGATCCAATATACAGATCCTGACAGGTATATTTTTACCAACAATGATTTCCAGGAATTCTGGACCGTACAATATTCAAGCATCGTAAACTTTGATGAAATCATTAATCTTGCCGATGCGCAACAAAATCCGAATTACAAAGGCGTTGCGCTTGTGCTGCGCTCATGGGCTTTTTCATTACTCACCGATGCTTTCGGCGATATTCCTTATTCTCAATCCATCCAGATTGACAAATATCTGACCCCGGCATACGATGCACAAAAAGATGTTTATGAAGGGATATTAAATGATTTAAAAAATGCACAGGCAGCTCTCGACCCGAATGGAAAAGCAATTGCCGGCGATATCATTTATAACAATAATATTTCTCTTTGGAAAAAATTTGCCAACTCTCTGCGATTGCGCATTGCTCTTCGGATTTCAGACCGGGAACCGGAAATTTCAAAACAGGTTTTGGCAGGTATTCAAAATGAGGGCGGTTCATTTATCGGTAGTAACAACGAAATTGCAGAATTGGTTTATCTGAATTCTCCCAATCAAAATCCGATTAGCAATTATTTTGACACCAGAGATGATTACCGGATCAGTAAAACAATTGTTGATAAATTAATCGAACTACATGATCCGCGTTTACCAATTTACGCTAATAAAACAGCAGCCCCGACAACACCACAATATGTTGGGCTTCCGAACGGTTTATTGGTGGGTGATGCGAGCAATTATGGCTTTTCCAAAACTTCCAAACCGGGCACTTATTTTAGTGATCCCCATGCGCCGGCAGTGATTATCAGTTATGCAGAAGTTTTGTTTGACAGGGCGGAAGCTGCAGCCCGTGGTTTTACAAATGAAAATGCAGAAGATTTGTATAAGCAAGCGATACTTGCCTCATTAGCCCAATATAATATTTCTGATGTGGATGCTAATACTTATGTTAATTCGCCTGATATACAATTTGAACCCACAAACTTCAAAAAGTCGATTGGAGATCAAAAGTGGATTGCTTTATTTGGCCAGGGCCTGGAAGCCTATGCGGAATGGCGCAGGCTCGATTATCCTCAATTACAAC
>JBQCFO010000184.1:0-5484 GCA_051959055.1 Ginsengibacter sp.
AAAGAAAATGAGGCTGTAATTGTTGCCTGAGCTGTTCATGTTTGGCCTCGAGATTTGCCATCCGGAGCAGGTTGTTCTCATTCTCGATTTTAATTTTAGTATTTTTTAATAAGACCATTTCGAGGAGTACGAGGATAAAAATATTCAAAGACAGAATTTGTAAAAAAGGAAAAAAGATATGATGCCGGGTTGGATTTATTCTGCGAAAATGTACCGTTTGCAGCGATTCCCTTTCCGGAACTGATCCCTGCATTTCAGATGAAACTCTGGCGTTTTCACGCATCTTCATAAAAGAAGGAAGAATTTTTGGTAAAAAAAATTCAGATAAGAGAACAATTATTATCCCCGAAAAAATAACACTGAGCAGATAGCGGAACCAATTGTATTTAAAAGGAACCATTTTCTGGCCTGCCCATAACAGCGCGACATTTATGAGCCACAGAAACAAAGTAATTACACAAACTAATAAAAAAGCAATACCGATATGACGGAAATCCTTACGTCCAAACTCAAATACCGGAGTAGCGGCAAATAAACCAAATAAGACAGAGGTGATAAGCGCCAGCCTGATAATTTTATTATAAGGAGTTCCCTTTTTCATCTTACAAAATTATAAGACCAGGCGTGAATTTTTTTGCAGGCAGAAAGAAATAACATTATTGATGAACCCGATACCATTTAATATACACGGGGAAGAAAAGTAACCGTGGCAATTTTAGCAGCAGAACATTTTCATTTTCTTCAAGTTTTATTTTAGCCCTTGTGCTTTGAAGGCCGTTAGACGCATACATATATATCCTTCATAATCCTGTTTTTCCGGATAATATATCACATCATTCAATACGATTCTTCCTTTTTCATCGCCGGATTTTTTAGAAGAATACACATCGGCCTGGTATCCATTAACGGCGTGATAAACCTGGTAGATGTGGCTGCTGTTAAATGAATACCACAGCCCTGAAACACTATCCTGACGGTTTTGCGCAAAAACAGCGAGGCAAATACCACAGAAGAAAAGTATAAAAAGTAAAACTTTCATCATTTAATCCCTCACATTTTTAATAAAATAATGGTATAAAACTAACCCGGTAATCAATTATACCTCTTGCCTATTTTGGGGCCAATCCAAATATCTTTTAAAGAAAATCCGATCACAAACTGGTTATAATTTTCTTTTATCTGCCCGAGGCTTTCATTGCCTTTTTTCCCTGCTTCAAAACCGCCATATACAGAAATTGCTCTGGAAATATTGTAACCTCCGCCAACAGAAAAAGAGTAATCCCATAAATAATTATTATTAATTCTGATGTAAGAATTTTCTATCGAAGCCCCCAAACCCAAATAATATTTTTCGTAAGTGCCGTTCATACTGGTTGCTTTTTTAGAATATTCCATTCCCGCCGATGCCCTGATTGAGGGATTGGTAAAAGAGTTTTCATAATTTACCGATTGATAAGGCCAATCATAATAGTTCACATCAGCTGAAAAAGTAAGGCCATTCGGTGATGTAGCTGCATATCCAAATCCTATTGTCACAGGCAATTTAAAGTTTTGATCATTTAAAATATTGGTAACCTTAATTGTATCATTTTCACTGTAATCGGTGGTGAGTTGACCTGCCAGATTCGTGCCGGCAGAAAAAGTAAGGCCAATTTTATGCTGCCATTTTTTATCCGATAATGTATAATACTGAAGGCCTGCCTGAAAAAGGCCACCTTTATAAAAGTTCGTTTCGGTGCGGGTAATTCCAACATTCAGGGTGTTCCCTGTATATGACGTTGTATTGATCAATGATCCAAAAAGCCATGAAGCGGTAACGCCAGCAGAAATTCTTTTGCTCAACGATCTTGCTACCGAGAAATACATCTGATTAATTCCACCGCTGCCATCAATATTTTTTGTGTAATAGTTGTTGCCATCCAGAATTGCTTTGTTCGTAACGTATTGATAATTTACTGAACTGAATGGCTTTAAGCCAAAAGCCATCGCCGTCTTGGCGAAAGGCCTAAACGCAAGTGTAATTCTTTTTACTACGAAGTCTTTTGTAACACTACTCAATGTATCCTGCCCGGGAACCATAAAAGTGCTGGCTCTCCCTCTCATCGAAATATCAAAATTGACTACTTTAAAAGGTAAAGAAGTGAGAGATGCAGGATTAGAAAAATTATAGGCTGAAGGATCGCGGCGCGCAAGCGATGCATCCCCGGTTGCGAAATATCTGCCAAAGTCTTTTGTATCTATATCTCCAATGCCCAAAATAGAATAAGGAGACGTGACATTTTGAGCGTGCAACGGGATTACCGGCAATGCGGCCAAGCAGGTTAAGAAAATTAGTAAAATATGTTTCATTTTCTTTCGTATTCTATAATCCGAGCACGTAAAGTTTTAATTTAATTCCATTCCCTTTTTGATCATTGAAAATTAACCTCGACGTTTGATTATAATAAAGGGAAGAGTTTGCACCGAGTAACAGCGATTTGGTTGAAAACCGTCCCTCGTTGATCACTTCATTTACATAGTTTGTAATGTCAAATGTGTAATTCGTATTTTGGCCATACAAGTAATCAATGCTGAGATTTCCAGTCTGCGGAACACCAGCCAATGTCAAAACACTATCGAGGTTATCATTGTTATTGCTGACATACATCTTTAAAGTGGGTGGCAAATTGTTTGGATAACTATATGTTCCCGGCGTTGGCATTATTTCTAATTGTGCCTGTATTACTTTTATATAAGGATATAATCCTTTTAGTGTAAGCAGATCCGGGAAGGTAATTTTTGCATAACTTGGAATATTATTATTTATATATGCTTTCCCTCCCATCAAATCACTGCTGATTATCTGCTTACCATAAGGAGCAAATAAACCAAAGGGAGTACCTGAAAAATTATATTGAATATGATTAAACTGGGTTTGTGAAGGATAGGAAAAAGTCAGTTCTTGTTCAACAAAATTCAGTCCTCTTTCTTTGTAATACAATCTTAATAGCGTAGTTGTATCTGCGCCATTGAAATAAAACAGGCTTTTATTTACGAGGCTATCAGTACCGATGCATACACCTTTAAAATAAACCCTGAAGCTATCCTGGGACTGAATGGAAGGATCATTATTTTTGAGCCTGGTAAGTAAATCATTGCCCAACGCATCAGACAATCTTATATCGAGTTCTTTTTGTGCACGCGGTTGTATTTTAGTAATTGTTTGTCCTATAGGAAGCGGATCAAATGCAAAATGCCGGGGATAAAAAAGACCGGAACTGGTTCCTTCCACCGTTGGAGATGAAATATTTTCTGTTAACCTGTAAACCGACACTTTATAAACCGAGTTTGTGTCTCCCTCATAATTACCATTTGGAATTAAAACCAATTCAAGCGAGTCCAGGCTCACATTTGTGCCCCTTACCGGATTCGCAGCAGGAAGTTGAATCTCTGAATAAGAACTCGCATTGATTTTTCCAAAAGAACTGTCGAAATGGGTTCCTACCATAAAAACCTGGTTTCCTGCAGTGCTAAAACTATCCAGTTTCATGGTAGCGATATTCACCTTATAATTCTCGAAATAAGATACATTCGGATCCGTATCGGTAGAATTTCCGGTAAAAGTAATATTCACCTTATTGCAGGAATACAAACTAATACACAACAACCAGAATATGCAGTATTTTTTTACCATTTACAGCGATTAATTCATAATTCGGGATCGGCAGATAGGATGAGGAAATTCAAAATTTTAAAAGATTCTATCATGAAATCTTTTTTTGCTTTAGTTATCATTCGGATCAACAGGCACGTTGGGTATGAATTGCCATACATCATCAAAATAATTACTACTGTTATTGCCTGTTGCAATAAAGCCGTTGCCATTTACAGTATATGCTATTCCTCCTTCTCTTGGTGTACCTTCAAAAGTTGTCTTTTGATTCCATACATCATTCGTAATATCATATTCCCAGGTCGTGCCTATTACTCCATTATAGTTACCGCAGGTGAGATAAGCAGTATCATTTACTACAAAGATTACGGCATTGCTGCGTGTAATATTATTTCCATATAAATCATCATAAGTATCTGTGCTCACGTTTGTAATATCTCTTTTGGCTGTCCATGTATCTACAGATGGATCATATACCCAAAAATCATTGAGGTAGCTGCCATTATTCACTCCGGTAACTACGTACGCCTTGTTTTGGTAAACAAAAACAACAGCGTCTTGTCGTTTTGATCCTCCAAGACTTGCTTTCTGTGCCCATGAATCGGTAGCAGGATCATATTCCCACAAATCTTTTAAGTAAGTGCCATCATAACCTGTAGCAATGTATCCTTTCCCGTTTATGGAAAAACCAATAGCTCCATATCTTCCCGTTCCTGCGAAATCGGCTTTTCTCGTCCATTTATTTGTTGATGGATCATATTCCCAAAAATCATTGAGCATATCTCCATTATCATCTACACCGGTGCCTACATAACCTTTTCCATTGATACTGAAAGCAACTGCCGAATTTCGGGCGGTTCCAGGAAAGTCTGCTATCTGAGACCAGTAACCACCTGCCTCGTTAAGGTGCCAGAAATCATTCAGCCGGTTTGTGCCATTGTATCCACCTCCGAGGTAAACCGTGTCATTAATGGTAAAAGTTACAGCTTCAGAACGAACGTTCCCATCAAACTCTGACCCTCTTTTCCAATCACCATCTATAGAAGTGGCGGAACTAGCCTTCTTACAGGAAGGGATTATGATGGTTAAAATGAAACCTGTTAAAAATATAGAACGCAGATTGGTAATTTTGAAGCGTTTTTTTACAGTCATGTTGCAGTGCTTTTATAATGCTCGCACAAAACTTCTACATTATTCATACAAGAAAATGTTAATAGCTCTTAACTGGACAAATTGACTTCTGAAGCAGGCAAATTATTTTCGGAATTAACTCTGTCATCATAAATTTTTTCAGAGCAGATGATACTTTCAGTTTTCTGCTGCTCTCTAATTCGTTCCTGTTCGAAATTATGATTTCCGGTTATTTGTTGCTTTACTAAAAAAGGCTGACAAGAATCTGCCAGCCTTTTATTTTTCCGTAAAAAAAAATTAATGTTTTGCCCACCACAGAGGAGTTCCACCGTTATCCATGCCGCCTAAATTCTGCACAGCTCCCGCTACACCTCCGGGATTCGTACTCTTTTCATCAGATGGGAAATTAATTCTTTGTACAAAAGCCGTTGTAGAGATTGTGCCACCGCTTTTATTGATTACAACAGGAAATAATTTTGGATAACCTGTACGCCGGAATTCTGACCATGCTTCTTGTCCATCAGGAAATAAAGCAAGCCATTTCTGCGTAATTACTTTTTCCAGTTTTTCATTAGCTGAAGCAGCAGCGTTCCATGCAATCGTAGCGGTACTCAGGTAAGGAGAGCCCTGGGGCACATTATTAGCTCCGGGGGTAATGGATTTCGGATCTACGTAGGGTTGTTCTGTAAGTGTATTATTGG
>JBQCFO010000185.1:0-7200 GCA_051959055.1 Ginsengibacter sp.
ATTAGAAACAGAAGATAATTTGTTACGGGTTCTCAATTATTTAATGTCAACACAGAAATCCGATGGAAGCTGGACCCAGAATATGTGGCTGGAAGGCACACCTTACTGGAATGGAATTCAGATGGATCAGATAGCACTTGCTATCCTGCTGGTAGAAAGTTCTTATAACCGGAATTGTCTAAATGAAGAAAGGAACCAACGTTATTGGCCCATCGTAAGAAAGGCCATCATTTATTTGATCAAAAATGGCCCTTCAACAGAACAGGACAGGTGGGAAGAAGAATCAGGACTGACTCCGTTTACGCTGGCTGCAGAAATCGCCGCTTTATTGGCAGGCGCCGCACTGGCAGAAGCAAACGATGAAGAGGACGTTGCGCAATATTGCAGGGAAACGGCTGATTATTGGAATGCTAATATTGAACGATGGCTTTATGTAACTGATACCACCTTATCAAAAGAAATTGGTGTAGAAGGTTATTACATGCGAATCAATCCATCCGCATTGCCGGCAAATGAAGTAAAGGAGCAATATTTGAATCTTAAGAATCATGAGGGAGAGGACGGAAAAATTTTACTAACTGATTTGATTTGCGTGGATGCTGTTGCATTAGTAAGATTCGGACTGCGTGCGGCTAATGATCCGCATATTTTAAATACCATTAAGGTTATTGATGCAAAATTGAAAGTTGAAACACCTTCAGGCCCTTGCTGGCACCGTTATACTAAAGACGGATATGGAGAAGATGAAAACGGGAACTTTTCACCAACACATGGTATTGGCAGAGCCTGGCCATTACTAACGGGTGAAAGAGGTCATTATGAAATAGCCGTAGGACAGATAGATCAGGCAAAAAAATTATTAAGAGCAATGGAATCATTTTCCAATAATTCATTATTGCCTGAACAGATCTGGGATACCACGGATATTCCGGAGAAAGGCTTGTTTTTCGGAAAGCATTCGGGTTCAGCAATGCCATTAACGTGGGCACACGCCGAGTATATAAAATTATGTAGTTCCATAAAAAAGAAAAAGATCTGTGATCTGCCAATGTTTACACAGGAGCGATACATTAAGAATAAAGTAACCTCTTCAATTGTTGTATGGCGTTTTAACCACCAGGAAAAAATAATTTCATCCAAAAAACTATTACGGATAGAAGTGCTGGCAGAAGCCGTTGTCCGCTGGACAGATAATAACTGGACAACCTGGAATGAGGTCAATACAAGAAATACAGGACTCGGAATTTATGTTGCTGATATTTCTTCCAATAACTCAAAAAGAAGTAACCTCAGGTTTACTTTTTTTTGGAAACAAGCCAACCATTGGGAGAATAAGGATTTTGAAATAAAAGTCAAAGATGAGTGAGAAGGCACTATTACGCTTTTTTTATTTTTTAAAAAACTTATTAGCGTAAAGTTTTATAAATTATTAATCTTGCTCCATTTCCATCTGAAGCGCGCTCCGCAAGTACAAAAACATTTAGTTGCGGGATCAGTAAAGAAGTTCTTGCGCCACTTCGTGTAGGCATGTTCGTTATCTTCTTAAAGCCTTTATTATCATCTTGCAAAATATTGATATAGCCGCCACCGCCACTTAAGTAGATTCGCTCCAGGCTGCTGTCGTAATACAGATCATCAATATCATTGGCAATATCACTGGAACTGATCTCTTTGCCTGTAGCGATGTCTAAAACCAGCAGTTTTGCGGGATGCCGGTAGCCGATAAAGACTCTGTTGTTTTCCAGATCAAGCGTCATGGGAAAATTAGCGGAAGGCTCATTTCTTTTCCATGAGTTGATCAGTTTTAGCTGAGCCAAATCAATTATTTCTATCAGGCTTTTATCAGGAATATTTACAAGAATTGTATTGGCTTTTTTGTCTATTTGAAATCCTTCAGGATGCGCAGGCAGTTTTACGGCTCCCTTTTTTGTATGAGTGAACGCATCAATAACCGCAATCCCTCCTTCTCCATACCCCACATAAATCGTATGATCGGCAGAATCATATCTGACATCATCTGCATCAGAAGATAAATGAATCGTAGCCGTTTTTGCAAATGTGTATGCATTGTAAAAATAACAATCGCCGTTCCCTCCATTGGCTACAAAGATCTCATTGGTTTGAGGAACATAACCAACGCCCTGCGGCTCATCAAGACCGTGAATGCTGTGAATCACTTTTCCACTAGCCAGGCTTACCACTTCTAAAGTATTATTTCCCAATGCTGCCACATACACAATCTTTTCTTTCAAATTCACATCCATGTGATCAATACGCCCGCTAACGTTTGGAAGCGCAATAGTCTTTTCTAATTGTAAATATTTTTCACCAAAAGTCGCCTGACTCTTACAACTGCTGATGGAAACGAAAAAAGCAAAAAGGATGAAGAGAATATTATTTTTCATTTTTAAAGCAATTATAATAGTACTTAAAAAAGGCTACAATGCAATCAATATCCCTAAAAAAGTAAAACGATCAAAATCATTTATCACTGCAACCACAAATAATAAGAATATACTTTTCTCTCTCAATCCTGATCTATTTTTTGATAGGTACATGGTTGGTTACTTTCAATGCCTGCTCTAATCCCTGAGCCAATTGAGCAGGAACGCCAACTGCCCAAAAATGCATCATAAATAATCTTGGCACATCATGGATCATGTGATTGTGCAAAGCAGTGGGAGTAATTCCATTTGCGATTAAAATTTTTATAACCGGATTTATTTCATCAGCAAGCAAAACAAAGTCACCTGTTATGGCAGCACTGTCACCCTCTTTTTGAAAATTAATTCCTGTTGCCATTCCCATAAATGGTGGCGTTACCATTCCATCTTCTGTCAACTTTTCTTTGCGTGGAAAAGAGTATTGAAGCAATTGCCCATTGTGCTTTCCGGCACCAAGGATTGCTTCTACCTTTGACCAATCTACATCAGCGGCTTTAGCAGCAGGTTGAGAAGCGGTCAACGGAGTTGCAGTTGTTTGCAGAACCGCTTTGATTGCTTCTGCGAGTTTTACTGCATCACCAGTGCCTGAAAAATGTACATACTTCACGTTTGGCGATTCATTGATGAGGTGATTATGAATTGCCGTTATCTTCAAATTTTCTTCTGTCAATTTCTTTAACGCACCCGGCACTTCTGTATCCAACAGAACCAGATCACCCATCATATGTACCTCGGTTATCATTCCTTTCATGTTTTTGCCATTATTCATTTCAAGAAAACCGACCCAACTCCCAAGTGCAAAACCCGGAGCCACTGTAAACCCATTTACATTTACTTTCAGATCTGATCGCGGAAAGGAAATCTTAAAGCCGTTGTTCTGAACCATTCCCTTTTTGCCAAATACATTTTCAATTCCTGACCAATCCTTTTGTTGGGAAAAGCAAAAATTTCCCAGCAAAAACATAATAATAATTAAGGATGCCTTTTTCATGATGATTTATTTAAGGATGAATTATTAACCTTATTTTTCACAAAGTTTGTAGTGACTGTTTTCTCCGTTTTCTGCATTAAGAATACTGAAGTACCTGGCATCGGTTACATAATATTTTCCATAATTATATTCTCCTGCCACCTCTTGACATGCTATTTCAGCAGGATCATTAATGAACAATTTAGGTTTCCTAAAACACCTTCGAGTCTTTTTTATCTGAAACGACAAGGACTCGTCCATGAATAGTGCTCGCAATTTTTGATCCATTTATAAATGAAAAGTTAGTGGTTATTTAGAAAAAAATTGCTTCATATTCTTCTGCTTAATCAGAAGAATATAAAAGAGATAATGAAAGCAACTCTATCCTTCGTTTCCTCGTTTTTTTAGGCATAGGTTTAACGAATGAATTATGGAGAAAAAGAAAAAATGGCTAAAAGTACTGGCTTCTTTGTTGGCAATTACGTTCATTGTCCTGATTTGTAGCCATATCCTTACCTCAGTAATTCAAAAGCAAGTAGGGGAAGCATTAAAAACCCTTTCGCCAAAAATACATACTAAATTTTCTTCCGTTCATGTTGATTTATTTAACGGTTCCGTTTCTGTAAGTAACCTTCATTTATTTCTTGTTCCTGCTACCGATCCGCATCAGCATTCTTTTTATTGTTCAGAGATAAGCCTTACAGGAATCAATTTTTTTAAACTGATTGGGAATCAACAGCTTGTAATAAAAACAGTAAGTATCAAGCGTTCTAAAATAGTATTGGATGAGTTTTTACTTCACAAAAATGATTCAACAAAAGCAGTACTTAATCGCTTAAATATCCCTTTTGAAAAAATAACTATTGTTAGAATAAAATTCGAATCAACCAACATGTGGCTTCAAACAGACAGTTCTATCAACTTATTACTAAGAGGAAATTTCGTGATGAAAAATGCAGGAATATTTTTTTCAAACAAATCAGTTGCCTTTGATTTAAAGGGAATCACCGGTACTCTTTCAGATATTACTTATCCGTTCTATTATGCTCATCATGCGGTTTTAATAAAAAATGTAATTATTGACAGTAAAAAGAAAACACTGAAAGCTGATTCTTTACGTATTGTTCCTCTAAATGACAATAAAGTAAATGAGAAAAAACAAGCCAACCCTTCAACTGAGGTTGTATTAAATGTTGAATCGGTAAAAATCAGCGAGACCAATATTACGAAGCTATTATCAACTCAAAAATCAGATATATTATCTTCTGAAAAGGATTCTTCAGCAATTAAAGTAAGCGGGTTAAAGATGCGCATTACGTTTAATTCAAACCAGCAATACATTTTTTGCCCTCAGGTTTTGCTTAGTGGAGTTCATTTTGAACAGGTCTTCTCAGGGCATAATGTTGTTATCACTCAATTAAAATCTGTCGGCGTTCAAATTAAACTGAATTTATCTTCTTCAAATAAAAAAACTGATGACATCAGAAAAAATTTAACCGATTTGCCTGCCCCACTCAAAAGTTTATCAATCAAAAAAATTGATTTAACACAGATGAAAATTTGGCTTCATTCCCGGATGTTACTGAATGGCAATGTTGCTATCGAGCAAGCATTTGTGAATAATTCAGATCAATCTGACAGAGGCTTTCACTTTCGAGCCATTAAATGCAATTTCTCAAATATTAGTTACTCACTTCCTAATGGATATTATAGAATTCATATTAAAGGGCTTTTAGCTGATAGCAGGAAAGAATTATTACGCATAGATTCAATTCAGTTAATTCCTCAATACAGCAAATTTGAATTTGACAACAAACTTGGGCATCAGGCAGATCGGATAGAAGCTACTATTGCAAAAATTGAATTTCTGAAACTGAATGTTATTCAGTTAATCAATAAAAAATTAGTGGCAGATAAGGTGATTATTAATGGTAGTCGTTTTCACATTTTCAGGGACAGGCGTCTGCCACGCGAATTAGAAAGACAGCCAATGGTTAATAGTTATCTGAAAAAAATTCCGTATGAAGTACGTATCCATACATTTAAACTAGATAATTCTACTGTTGAGTATGAAGAATTCCCGAAAAGCGGTACGGAATCGGGAATATTGAGAATAACAAAAATCAATCTTACCATGTCGCCGGTTCTCAATCATCCTTATAAAAATGATCCTGCTTATTGTGAAATGCACGTAAAGGGTGTTCTTATGGATGCAGGCATTATACAGGCAAATATTCGTGTGCCGTTTGGGAAAAATATAAATTATATAACCGGCTTTATAAAAAATCTTGATCTTCCCAAATTGAATTCTTCAGCAGAAAACCTTGGCAATTTCCATATTGAATCCGGCTTGCTAAATGAACTGGACTTTCATTTTACGGCCACCGAAGAGGAGGCGACTGGTGAAATTATTGGAGAATATCACAACCTTGTTGTAGATAAATTGAAATCAAAAAAAGGTCAGAAGAAAATAGCGGAAGTGCCTTCATTTTTTTTAAAGCATTTAATCATTCCTAAAAACAAGGATAAAAGCATGAATGTGCCAAGACGAACCGGGAAAATCAGCTATAAACGAGATCCCACACGCCTTCTCAGTTATTATTTTTTAAAGGCTTTATTAAGTGGAATAGAATCAAGTTTTGCTTTGGGTTTTCTTCTTCCCAAATAAATTACAATGTACCAATGAAAAAAGGCTGTCAAAGATGTTAACCTGACAAAGAATTGGAAATGATCAAACTGATACTTAGTTTACTTCAAAATTAGGTGCACGCAGCTTCTCTGTTATTTTCCGGCATTTACAGGATGTTTTAAAAGAAATTGTAATACCTTTTCGTTGTAAGCAATTGGGTTTTCACCGTGCGTAAGATGAGAAGCATTGGGAATAATAACTTTTTCGCAGTTGGGTAGCATTTTCATTAGCTTGTCAGAAATCGAATAAAGAAATTGAGGACTGTTTTGTCCATAAACAAACAAAACCGGTACATTGAGTTGTTTAGCTTTGCCTATTGGAAATGAAGGAGGGAAACCAGGGCCTAACAATTCAGCCTTAAGTGCGGAAGCATTGTCAATAAAAGTTTTTTTTGCTTCCTCAGGTATTTTGTCGAAGCCGCCTTTGCCTAATGCACCATCCGCGAATAACCTCACTCCCTTTTCCATTTGATTTTCTTTCAGCGCCTTAGCTGCCGGTTTCATGTGTTGCAATCCAAATTCCATCAGATTTTTTGCTGTTTTAAAATCCCGTATAAAAAGTGAAAGTATTTGTAGCGGATTATTGAAATTTGAAACAAGCAATGGAAGAACCGGAGGCTCATTAAGAACAAGAGCATTTACCAATTCCGGATGATATACGGCAGTCAGCAGAGCAGTATATGCACCGTATGAGTTTCCGGCAAGATTTACTTTACCAGCTTCCAATCTCTGAATAAGCGCAGCAAGATCTTGTGCGTGAATGTTACAGAATAATCAGAACCATCAGAGTAAACTTCCGGGTCTATCAGATAAAATACTTCCGGCAAATCTTTCAACCTTTCACAACAAATTTGTTGCATTACCTGTTGAAGTTGTCTTTTTAAAATAGTGATGGTATGGTTGCCCCCTTCATCTCCCAATGCCTCGGCGCCATACATAAAAGTCCTTCCCAGAAATGCAAATTCTGATCCTGAAGCAAGTGTCCTCGCGATATCCGAGTTAGAACGCAAACCACTGTCCCTCATTATTTTTATTTTTCCTTTATATTTTTCCACTAGAAACCTATGTAAAGCTACTTTCAAGACAAAAACGACCATG
>JBQCFO010000186.1:0-5577 GCA_051959055.1 Ginsengibacter sp.
AAAGTTCCTTTAATTATTTATAAAAATGACGCCAATTTTATTCAACCATTAGATAAGGATATCGAGGATGTTTTTGATCCGAAAAAAAATAAAGCATTCCGTTTTGGTGAATGCCAACGTTGGCTTTTGAAGGATGATGATGGAAATCTGATTGGCAGGATTGCTGCTTTTATCTATAAAAAATACAAGAATAAAGGTGATGAACAAAAGACTGGCGGTGTTGGGTTTTTTGAATGTATTGACAACCAGGAGGCTGCCGATTTGTTGTTTGATGTAAGCAAACATTGGCTTATGCAACGCGGGATGGAAGCGATGGATGGACCCATAAATTTTGGTGAGCGGGATCGCTGGTGGGGATTGGTAGTTGAAGGTTTTAAACAGCCGATTTATTTAATGAATTACAATCTTCCTTATTATCAAACCCTGTTTGAAAATTATGGATTTAAAGTTTTTTATCACCAGATATGCTGGCACCTGTTTGTGGATACAAAATTGAATGAAAAGTTTAAAGAGCAACATGAGAAATATAGCGCTATAGCTGATTTCAAAGCCCTTCCTTTGATAAAAGGTGATCTGAAAAGATTTGCAGATGATTTTTGTGAAGTATATAATAAAGCCTGGGCAAAACATGAAGGCAACAAGCAAATGAATAAAGAAGTCGCTTTAAAAATGTTTAAATCGATGAAACCGGTTATTGATGAAAAGCTTATCTGGTTTGTTTATTATAAAAATGAACCGATCGCATTTTGGATCAATCTGCCTGAATTAAACCAGATTTTTCAACATTTTCATGGAAAGTTTGGACTCTTTCAAAAACTAAAACTTTTGTGGTTAAAGCGAAAGGGAGTAATCAATAAATTTACGGGAATTGCATTTGGAGTAGTGCCGCAATTCCAGGGAATGGGAATTGATTATTACATGATTGTTGAAGGCGCCAAAGTAATTCAGCATAAAACCAAATACGTAGAACTCGAACTTCAATGGCAGGGAGATTTTAATCCGCGAATCTTAAATATGTCAAGACATATTGGTGCAAAACAAAGCCGTTTACTCACTACTTATCGTTATCTTTTTGATCGAACCCGGGAAGTAAAAAGACACCCGATTTTAAATTAACTTAAAAAATAAGAATATCCTTTATTTCTTCCTTTGTTGCTAAATATATTAGAAATAAGCAGATGTTTTATTTTACTTAAAAATTGTTGCCAAAAATTTAATTTTTAATTTATTTTTTTCCATTTATCAACTTTTTGTCTTTTTTTTGCATCTTAAATTTTAAAAATGCAATCATTAAGATTAAATGCACTACATGAACTCTTTGCAAATTCAAAGTTTTCAGAAGTGCCACCTTCAAAAAAAATCACCAGTTTTTTTGGTGAAAATGTATTTGATTTAAAAAAAGCCCGTGAGTTTATGAGCGATGAAGCCTACAAAAGCCTGGTTTCATCCATCAAAAATCAAACGAAGATTGACCGAAAAATGGGCGATCAAATCGCATCTGCGTTAAAAGCCTGGGCCGATTCAAAAAATGTTACCCACTATACGCATTGGTTTCAGCCATTAACAGGCGCTACTGCCGAAAAGCATGATTCCTTTTTCACTTTGAAAGGGGACGGGAGCGCACTGGAAGAGTTTGACGGAGCAGCTTTGATACAACAGGAGCCGGACGCTTCTTCATTTCCGAGTGGTGGCATTCGGGCTACCTTTGAAGCGCGCGGTTACACTGCTTGGGATCCGTCCTCTCCTCCATTTATTATTGAAATGGGAAATGGCAAAACCCTTTGCATTCCAACTATTTTTGTTTCTTACACCGGAGAATCTTTAGATGCTAAAACGCCTTTGTTGAAATCGGCAGTAGCATTGGAAAAAGCGGCTTTGGATGTGTGCCAGTATTTTGATAAAAATATTACTTCTGTAAAACCTACATTGGGATGGGAACAGGAATATTTTGTAGTAGATGCGTCAATAGCCAGTGGTCGTCCGGATCTTACAACTACAGGCCGCACCGTTTTTGGCCATGCTCCTGCAAAAGGACAACAACTGGAGGATCATTATTTTGGCGCGATTCCCGAAAGAGTATATTCTTTTATGCGTGATTTTGAAGATGAGGCTTACAGATTAGGCATTCCCTTAAAAACAAGGCATAACGAAGTAGCCCCTTCGCAATTTGAATGCGCACCAATTTTTGAAGAAGTGAACATTGCGGTGGATCATAATATTCTGCTGATGGATGTGATGACACGGGTTGCAAAAAGGCACAATCTGATGGTATTGCTGCACGAAAAACCTTTCGCAAAAATTAACGGAAGCGGCAAACATAATAACTGGAGCATGGCTACCAATACCGGCATTAACTTGTTGGCTCCGGGAAAAACGCCAAAGACCAATTTGATGTTCCTTGCTTTTTTTGTAAATACCATCAAAGCGGTTCACGATCATGCAGATCTACTCAGAGCTTCTATCGCCAGCTCCGGAAATGATCACAGGCTTGGAGCGAATGAAGCGCCACCGGCTATTATTTCGATTTTTATTGGTAAATATCTTACAGACGTTTTGAATGAAGTGGAAAAACGTGTCGGCCATAAATTTGACGAGCAGGATGAAGCGATGTTGAAACTCGACATCCATAGGAGTATCCCGGAACTGATGCTGGACAATACAGATCGCAACCGTACTTCACCTTTTGCATTTACCGGAAATAAATTTGAATTCAGGGCGGTGGGGTCATCGGCTAATTGCGCCAGCGCCATGACCGTTCTCAATACCATTATCGCAGAAACGCTTACTCAATTTAAAGACGATGTAGATACACTGATAGAAAATGGTGAGAAGAAAGAAATTGCTATGATGCAGACGATTCAAAAATACATTGTTGATAGCAAAAAGATTTTATTTGAAGGCGATGGATACAGTCCTGCATGGGAAAAAGAAGCTGAAAAAAGAGGATTACCGAATATAAAAACCACTCCCCTTGCGCTCGATGCATTCGTTACGAAAGAATCTGAAGTGGTGTTTGGACGTCATGGAATTTATACGAAAAAGGAACTTGAAGCACGGCATGAAATATTGTTGGAAAATTATACAAAGAAAATCCAGATCGAAGCAAGAGTAATTGGCGACCTGGCAAGCACTTACATTTTACCTGCAGCAATCAAATATCAAAATGTATTGATCAAAAATATCAAAGGCCTGAAAGAAGTTGGTTTTGATGAAAACAGTTATGCTTCTCAAATGCAAATTGTGCAAAAAATATCTGAACATGTGAATGTAATTGGTACCAGGGTAAAAGAGATGATTGAAGCAAGAAAAGTCGCAAATGAAATAGAGGATTCAAGAGAAAAAGCCGTTATGTATTGTGATGAAGTAAAAAAATATTTTGATGAAATCCGTTACCATGTGGATAAGCTGGAACTTCTCGTGGATGATGAATATTGGGAACTGCCAAAATACCGTGAGCTGCTTTTCCTGCGTTAGATTATGAAAAAGTGTTTTAGATTTTTTAACAAAGGAGATTTAAACTCCTCAGATAGTTTATTATCTATTATGAAATAAACCCTAAAAAATCAAAAACATGAAAAAACTATTTCTATTCGCAGTAGCCGGTTTGTTATTCGCAGCAACCGGCAGCGCGCAGGTAAAAAGGAATTCAGCAAAATCACAAACGGTTCAATCAGATTCTACCCACCATTTCAGAAGGGGAAATATGATGGACAATCTGAATCTTACAGCTGAACAAAAAGCGCAGATGAAAACCATGCGTGAAGATGCGAAGCAACAAAGAGCGGCCATTCAAAATGATGCAAGCCTTACTCCAGACCAGAAGGAAGCAAAAATGAAAGAGTTGCATAAAACCCAGTCAGATAAAATGAATTCTATTCTGACTCCGGAACAGCAAGCTACCTGGAAAGCTAATATGCAACAGATGAAAGAAAACAGGAAAATGAATGGGAGGAAAAGTAAAAACAAAGTTGCTGCACCTGCATCCTAAAAAATTGTCTCAAATAATTCCCTTTGAAAATTTAAACCGTCCATTGAAGAATGGCCGGTTTTTTTAATACCCACTTTTAAGTAAATTATCAATACTTTTCAATAAACCAAGAAATAATGAAGATTCTTATTTTTGTAACAAACGGAGTTTTTTCTGTTAGATTTAATCACTGATCTCCTTCAATTATTTTTTCCAGCATCAACATACGTCCATCAGCTGTAACACCCTCTGCAACAATTTTGAAGCGCTTGGTTCTGTCATTATTATAGAAAATTAAAGGTACAGATGGATTTACACCGCTAATAAAAACATCCGGCTTCCAGCTTAGCGTTATCCTCAAATCTGCTTTGCTGTTATCAGCAACTTTGTTGTAATCCGGATTATAAAATTCTTTTACAATGTTATATCCATTATAGGTAATCATATCAGTAGGTGCGTCCAGTGATGTGAATAAGTCAGACCCTTTTTTTGTATAAACGGCCAGTACAGTACCACTGCCAGAGGCCATAAGCGAAGTAGGAAATAATTTTACAAGAGCTATATCACTCACGGGTATAGTTTCCAGAGCAACAGCACTTGTCTGCATTTCATTTAAAAACAGTGATACATTACCTGTATCTGTGGGCGGTTCCGCTTTATTGTCGCTGCTTTCATCTGCACCCAGGTGATAAGTCAAATTGCCTCCGCGATAATTTAAAGAATAATTTCCCGGCTCACCAGATACCTTTAATCCCATTATACGTTCCTGTAGGTACTGAAAAATATTTCCGCCATAATTCTCATCTCTTACATCAAGCTTGCGGCTATATATATTCCCTGAAAAAAGGCCGCCCGAATATTCCTCATCCAGCTTTTCAAGGGTAGTTTTTTGCTTTGATTTGACAATAACATTTTCCAGCAGAATATCCTGGCCTTGTATGTGCGCTTTATAATCAAAATCCATTTTCTTTTTAATAAAAACAGAACTCGTATTAAGCAAAGGCAATGGAGCCAACACCACCGGATATGTCTGGTGTAATGAATCAGCATCGGGAATTACACGAATGAATTTATTTTTTTTTCCTCTTACTTCATAAAACAAAATTTTGGTTTTACTATAAAAAAGAAGTGAATCAATTTCAAAATGCCCTGAAGTATCTGTATGGAAAAAGCGCGACATTCTTTTAATGATTTTAGAGGAATCAAAAGGTGATAAAAAGATGATGACATCCTGATCTGCCAGCGGTTTTTTTGTATCCTGAATATTTATTCTTCCACTAAGTTTAATATAAGCGGGTTCTTTATATACGATTTCTGATGGTTTACTTCGCGCGATATTTGTCCACTTAAAACGGCTCCATCCGTTCGTCATCATTACCAGTTCCAGGAAGCTTTTTGCTGAATCTGTACTATCATTAAAATAATAAGAAGGATTATGCACGTATCCACGAATATCGCTATTGAGTAAGAAAACGGAATAAATATTCACCGGCCTGACGTCACTGCTTTCATAATCCGCATCTGTTACAGATACAGAAAAATTTCCAATGATTGTATCTTTTAAGGCCAGGGTAAAATGATTTCGCTTTCGGCTATCCATACTGAAAGTG
>JBQCFO010000187.1:0-10833 GCA_051959055.1 Ginsengibacter sp.
ACTTTTTGCGAATTTTCGCCCATACAGAATCTGGATCAATATTCGATTTGCCACTGTTTTATTTGTCTTCTTCCTTCTATTTTGTTGGTCTTATCCCTACGGAATTTCAATCAATAATCGCATAAATGAATATAGGTTACATTTTAGCACTTTAAGCCTCTTGTATAATTAATTCGCTTTGCAATAGCATATTGCACATTGCATTATTGCACAGATGGAGGTGGGATTTTAATGCCCCAGTCAAGGTTGGGTTTACTTCCCATCACAACTGAAAGTTTACCTCCTTTCATCAATTCATCTCTGTACAACCAGCAATTGTTTAAAGTCTTCCCATTGAATTCCGCCGATTGAATGTAAATATTTTCCTTTGAATTATTCTTTGCCTCAATAATTAGTTTTCTCTTATTGCCCAGGACAATAGTGGCTTTATTAAAGATTGGGCTACCAAGTTCAATGACAGGCCTTGCGTCAGTCAATCCTTTAACATCAAACAATCCGAGTGCTGTCATAACATACCAGGAACCCAACTGTCCCTGGTCTTCATCTTGTCCATAACCGTAGCCATGAACGGGTTCAATTCCATAAAACTCATTACAAATAGCACGTGTCCATTTTTGGGTTAACCACGGTTTTCCGGAAAAGTTAAATAGCCAGCTTATATGTAAACAGGGTTGATTGCCATGATTATAAATCGAGTTAATTCCGGCAAAAGCATCTATTTTTTTCCCGCCTCCAAAATCCTCCTTCTCAGACGCTTCAAAAATGCTGTCCAACCGGTTGTTAAAATTATTCCTGCCAATGGAAGAAATTAATGCCGCCGGATTTTGAGGTACATAGAAAGTGTATTGTACTGCATTACCTTCCTGAAAACCTCGCCAGGGTTCATAAGGATCAAATTTGTCTATGAACGTGCCGTCCGCTTTTTTAGGTTGCATTAATTTATTCTGAGGATTAAAAACATTTCTCCAGCCATTTGAGTAATTTATTATTTTTTTATAGTCTTCTTTTTTCCCCAAGTTTTTCGCCATCTGGGCGGTGGCAAAGGCGCTAAAACTATACTCAAGTGTGTGCGAAGCTGCGAAATGTGAACCGGTTGAGTCGGTTGTATCTTCTTCAAGATAAGGAACAAAATTATACTTCAAAAAGGCCCTCGTATCCATTTTCCCTGCTCCTATTGGCCTGTTTTGCCAGTTTAAGTCGTTTGCCTTTACTGCCTGATAAGCAGTTTTAACATCATAATTTCTAATGCCAACCTGGTAGGCAGCAGCAATGGCCAATCCAACAAAATTGGTCCCTACACCAGAAATAAATTCGCTATTAGCTATACCATCGCCAAACCATCCTCTGTCCCTATAAATTTGTAAATGGGTATTTACAAAATTACCATATAGTTCAGGATAAGAAAGCGCCCACAACTGTGTAAGATTCCAAAACGCTCCCCAAATTGCATCGGTATTTATAAATTCAAAATCCGGCTTTGATGTGCCTGCAGCGTCCGGCAATTGTCCTATTTTCCCTTCGTGTTTTGGATAAGCGCCGTTTACATCGCTGGCAACTCCTCTTCCTAATAAAGCGTGGAATAAACCAGTGTAAAATTTGATTTTACCGGTATCATCATTACCCTCAACATATATTTTTCCCAGCTCCTTTTGCCATGTTTGCTGTGCTTTTAATTTGGCTCCGGCAAAAGAAAGATGTTCCGCTTCTGACTGAAGATTTATTTTAGCATTAGCCGTTGATGTATAAGAAAGACCGACTTTTATTTCTATTTGTTCATTTGCTGCGGTTTTGTAATTTAAGAAGAGGCCAGCGCCTTTTCCTTTGGCTGAAGAAACGTGTTGATGGATACCTGCTTTATCAAAAGCACCCACGCTTTCGGGCCTTTTGCTAACCTCTCCATAGAAGTACATTAAAACCTTTCCGTCAGGGTCATATTTTTGAACATATTTTGGATAAGTATTTACAAATCCTTCAAAGTGAGTGTCGTCAATCATTTTAATTCCTGCATCAGTAACAGCGCCACTTTCTCCTTGTACATTACCGATATCAAAAATAATGTGCGAAGAATCACTTTTAGGAAAAGTATAGCGGTGAAAACCAACCCGTTTAGTTGCAGTAAGTTCGACGGTAATATTATAATCGTCCAGCAGCACTTTATAGTAGCCGGGTTCGGCTACCTGGTTCTTGTCATCAAAATGTGAGCGGTAACCACTGCCGGGTTTGTCTATATCGCCAGGGACAACTTTTAATGGACCGATTGTCGGCATAAAACAGACGCCGCCGACCTGCCATTCATGAAAATGTACAAATCCCTCAATTGAATTCTGGCGGGTGTCATAGCCTACGGCTTCCCATCCCTGAGCATTTCCGTAATGCCCGTTGGTTGAGGGAGCTAATTTGGCCATACCGTTAGGGACGGCTGCAGGGGTATAGAAAAACCATCTGCTATGGGCTGTGCCGATATCCGGGTCAACATATTTTAAAACATTTTCCTGCTTTTTCTGGGCAATTAAAAGAGCAGGTAAAAAAGTGCTTAAAAGTAATGCCGCGATAAGCGGAAATAATTTCTTTTTTTTCATCGTATTTTCATTGATTGTTTCTTTTGAAAAGCGCGATTCTTCCATACATTTCAACCATGCAGGCCTGGTTCAATAACCAATAATACCGTCCCTTTTTTTCTCCGCTCCAATCTTCATAAAAAAATCCTTCAGGAGTTCTCGCATAGTCCCACGCATAGTCTGCGTTCCGTATCATGGCATCAATATAATGCGTGTTTTTATTGGGATCTATTTTATAAAAATCCAGATAGGCCCTGAACAAAACTGTTGTAAACCAGGGGTCATGGTTTGGAAATTTTCGTTCTAATTTGGGAGAAGACGTTGTAAAAAAATCAAAACTTGCCGCTGCTAATGCTTTAGCATCATGAAGATATTGATTGTCCTTTGTTATTTGATATAATAAAACGGCATTACTCAACATAGCTCCTGAATTATAAGTCCATTTGGTTTTATTCGGAAGACATCCTTTAATAGCGATATCATTCCAGTAAATTAAATCACTGGGATCTTGTAGCTCTCTTTTAGTCCATGCATACACTCTTTTGCCAAAATCCAAATACTTAATTTTCTTGGTAATGACGTACAGCTTCAGGGCCAGTGTGACCGAAAATGAACTCGAACAGGTAGCTTTTATGTAATTAGCGGAATCCGGAGACTTTTCATCTTCGTTCCAAAAAATGCCACCGCCGCAATCGGGTGATTCTCCTGTAAAATCAAAGGCGATACATTTTTGCGCCTGATCTAAGAAGTGCTGATTTTTCGTTGCTTTATAGTTTTCTAAATAATCGAGGCCAATAGTCGCGTTGTCATCGTAAAAACGTTTATCTCCTCCATACATAGGGGGGTAAGATTCAACGCCCGGAAGACCATATCTCTCAGACCAATATTGGTCTATACCAGCTTCTATTTTTCTAAAAGAAGTATCAATCACTCCTAATTGCTTTAATATACCTATGCCGGTTACCATGCCGGAAAAAGGCCACATGTATGCGACCTTCCTGTCGCCCGGCTGCTTGGGGTAGTTCTCATTTAAAAAATTCGTCCCGGGAACAGAATAATGAAGCATAATTAAATGATACATATACTCTGCCCTTTTCTTATAAATAGGGGCTACAGAATCTTTTAAATCACTTGTTTTCTTCATACTATTGTCCGGCATACGCGCGCTTTGCGCCCTTATTGATTGAGACAACAGTATAACTGCTAAAAAAAAGGTGAAGGCTTTAACTATTATCTTCATTGAGATTTACATTAGGTATTTTATTACAATAAGAGATTACTTGTATTTAGACAATAGGGCTTGAGTCCTTTGCATCCATGCCTGATCAACACCTTCCATGTTGGCATAGCGCCCGGCGCCATCAAGACCTGCAAACTGGTAATATCCATGCGAGGATGGATCCTTTAGAACCGTGTTTATCGCATCAACATTCCCCTTAGCATAGGTAAGCCACGAAGCATTTTTATCCGCTTCATACAGCCTTACCATTGCCTGCGAAGCCCATCCACACCAGGCTGGATTTATTCTTTTATCAGCAGTATTAAAAATATAAACATTGTGCGCGCCATCCCATAGGGTAGCATTCATAGCGCGTGCTATCGCTTCCGCTTTGCTCAGGTAGGCGGGATCGTTCATTACTTTAGCACACCATAAATAGGCCTCCAACATAATTGCGTTATCATAAGTAAATATCTGGCTGTATTTTTTTCCTGTATTATCATATTGCCAAATGAAAAGTCCAGTATGGCCATCATACATTTTAGTGGTTAACCAGTTATTGATTGATGATGCCCAGTCATGGTAGACAGATTCACCAGTGATTCCATATAGGCGAAGAAATAATTGCAGCGCAAGGCCATTTGTCTGAGTCGGCTTATATATCTTCTCTGTATTCCACCAAAACCCGCCCCCGAGTGAAGTATCCCAAAGTCCACTTTTTATAATCCAATTAGCACAGGCTTCTGCTTTACTAAGATACGCGTCTCTGTCTCTGCCAGTCGTCAGGTCATAAGCCTGCAAATACACCATTCCCGTCAGCGAGTTATCATCTACATACTTAGTACCCGATGCACCACTGCCATCCAGATTTGAAAATGCAAAATAACCACCATCAGAATCCGCTTTATCCCACATATTTTCCATCCACCCGAAAGTAGCGTTCATAGACCGCAGATAAGAAGAATCTCCAATCTCAATCATGGCTGCATCTGCATAGATCTGGCTGGCATTATACCATTCAAAAGCACTGTTTGTATTTGTCGAGGTATTTACTATATAACTGTTATACGAAGTAAGCAGACTTGAAGTGATGAACTTATTCGTTTCCTTTGCCATCGTTAAATACACTGAAACCGGGTGAGCCGTCGTGCTGTCAGCCGGCGGTTGAACGGATGTTGGTGCATCTTTCCCTTTGTGACAGGAGGTTAGTAAAATAATTAAAGGCAACGACGTAATCAGCAACTTCTTCATGATTGTATTTTTAAAGTTTTCATCATTACATATACATATTTACATCGTTTTAAAGTACTGTAACTTTGTGTGTATAAGGGCCGCCGGCTTTAAAATATGCATCCACTTTAACGGAGTGATTATCGGCTGAGGGGTCGAATTTATAAGTATTGCTCCATTGGTCATTGGTAACGGGCACAAGGGAGAAATAAGACTGTGGCTGCCCTGCAGGTGGAACATTATCAGCATTTGTGCTGCCATAATATTCGACACCGGCAGAAGTATGCATAAAGAATTTATACCGGTCATCCCTACCCCACGAAAACTGCACAAATACTACAGGCAGCGAATCAATTTGCCAGGTGCTGTTTCCGGCATAAGTCAACTGGCCAATCTCTGCATTATTTGCTGATTGATACAGCCCTATCGACTCAATTACTGTTGCTTCAGAAGTAGCTACATTAAAATCATATCTTAGACGATAAGCTTTGGTAGTGCCGGTAATTTCGGTCGGTGTATTTCCTGACTTAATAATATTACTGCTGTTTACATCAATGTAATATTCGTTTCCATTGGCATTTCGCTGATCAGTAAGTAAATAACTTCCCGTACCTAATGAAGTGTATAACTCAAACACTCCATCCGCAGTTTTCTTTAATGGAATCGCATTTGCCGGGTCGCTACCTGCTTCGGTGGCAGTTCCAAAAATGAATAAAGAATCGGGAACCGTGGCAAAGCCGGCAGGACGCTCAATTTGTAGGGTTCTTGTTTCAGCGCTTATTTTTGCATTGGTTGCTTTTGATGCCAGGATGCCCCATTTTATTTTTCCGGAACTGGAAGCCTTGATACCTGCTAACGCTGCTATTTTATTTAAATCTTTTTGTGAAACGCTAGCCTGAGTTTGCACTCCTGAACCGTCTGCAAGTATTTTATAAATAGGATTACTGAAGTCGCCATCAGCTTTATCGAAAGCAACTTCATAAAGAATTAAACCACTATCCGGAGTTTGCGCCGGGCTCCATTGAAATACAATACTAGCACCGGTTGCCGGTTGTAACTGAATATCTGAATTATCTGCAGGCGCCGCGAGGGTGCTGACCGGAGAAACATTAAGATCCAGGGGCTTGATATCTTTTTTACAGGAAGTAATAAAAAGTAAGACAAGCACGCTTAAACTTATATTTTTCATAATTATATTTTTAATGATTTTTAGAATTAATTATATCCCGGGTTTTGTGTAAGCTTGCTATCAAGACTTATCTCAGAGGATGGAATAGGCCACAAATAATCTCTCGCAACATTGAACTGGCGATTTTGCACCCTTATATAGCCGTTATCAACAGATGGATCGCCAAACCTGGCGCCATGGGCATATCCGTTCATTACATTCCCGGCAATTTTCCACCTTCTGATATCATCAGTCCTTAAACTTTCCATGGCAAACTCCGCTCTGCGCTCTGTGCGGATGATATTGGTCATGTCAGTGTTACCCGGATAATTTAACGCACCCGGATCTGTGAATCCTGCCCTTTGCCGTAATAGTTTTATCGTATTATTCCATACAGCTTCATCCATCTGACCCAGACTGTTTTTTGCTTCAGCATAATCCAATAAAATTTCTGCATACCGGATCAAATGAATGTTATTGCCTGAAACAAAATTCGCTAAAGCCGTTGGATCGAAATATTTTCTCCAATAATATCCTGTTGGCGATGAACTTTGCGAAGCAGGATTGTATTCATCAGGCGCTGAAGGATCAGGATCAGATCCTGGTTTTATATAAATGGTTTTAATGCTCCCATCCGGCTTTACCCATTTATAACCATTATACACAACTGTTGCTGTAAGCCTTGGGTCCCGGTTAACATAAGGATTGTTTTCATCATATCCGGATCCAGGATCATTTATCCCTTTGCCGTTGAGCATAATGTAACTGTCAACCAATTCCTGCGTGGGGGCCATGCTGCTTACACGTCCACCTACTGACCTTGGAACAAAATCCCAAAGATCACTCCAGGTGCGTATAGTTGGAACATATTGAATCGAAAGCATTGATTCAGAATTTGTTTTATTGACCGAAGGATTGCTGAACAGATCGCTATAATTTGCAGCGAGTGAATAATGTCCATAAGTTGATTGGTTGTTCATTAGTTTTTCACAAACAGTAACAACATCAGCCATCCGATCTCCCTGGTATAAAAGCACTCTTGCTTCCAATGCCAAGGCAGCACCTTTTGTTATTCTTCCATTTTCACTTACAGGAAGCTCATCCTGAGAGGGCAAAATAGCAGCAATTGAATCCAGTTCACCAACAACAAATTGAACCACTGTTTGCTTGGGAGAACGTGCAATCTGCTTCGCTTCGTCGGGAGTCAGATCATGATCAACCAATGGCACATCGCCATACCATTTCGTTAAATTAAATTGTTCAAATGCCCGGATGAAACGCGTTTCGGCTTTCAGTCTTGCTTTTACATCTGCTGAAAGTGTTGTATTCTTATCAATATTTTCCAAAAAAAGATTACAGGATTTTATGGTACTATAATAATAAGCCCAGTCACTTTGAAATTTAGCTGTACCCGCTGTTGCATTGCCACTTGCTATCAGGTTGTAATCACCGGTTGATGAATAAGCGTTGTCAGATAAAGATTCATTATAAAAAAATAATGAGCTGTTATACATCAGGCTATAATTATTATATAACGCACTGTAAACATTAGCATCTATCGTCCAAAAAGTAAGATCAGAGAAACGATCAGTTGGAGCGAGATCCAATTTCTTACATCCTGCCGATGCTGTTGCGGCAAGGATTATGATTAATACATTTTTTAAAAATTTCATATTATTTATTTTAAAAATTATTAGAAGGTTAAGTTAAGCCCAGCACCATAAAATACGGGTAAAGGATAACTACGTGCACTGTTCGAATAGGCTCCAAGGCTTAAGTTGTTACCAAACTCTGTGGTTTCCGGATCAACAAACTTTAATTTAGTTATGGTAAGAAGGTTTTGCCCGATTAATGACACTCTGATTTTTTGTATCCCAACCTTCTTTGTTACATCTCTTGAAAAAGTATACCCGATATTAACGTTTTTCAACCTCGCATAAGCAGCATTAAATTTGTACAAGTCGGAACCCGTCCTCCAGTTATAAGTGTTGGATGCGGAACCAATTGCCCCCAGTCTTGGAAAACGGGCGTTTGGATTTTCAGGAGTCCAGAAATCAGTCTGGTGATCGTATAACGTTGCCCCATAGTTGTAGTGAAACGGCTCAACCAATTCGCCCCGTAAAAATTCATCTCTTTTGCCAACACCCTGGATGAATAATTGCAAATCGAAACCCCTAACTTCAATCATATAGGTAAAGCCAAACGTGTAACGCGGAAAAGGATTTCCTAAAACGGTTTTATCCTTGTCATCAATAACACCATCCTGATTCAGATCTTTAAATTTTAAATCCCCCGGGCCAATTATGGCGCCTGCAATTTTTGGTGATTTGTCAATATCTGCCTGATCCTGAAAAAAACCATTGGTTTCATAACCATAATATTGCGTAATAGGCTGACCAACTTTTCTTATCAATTGAAACACATCCTGGTTAACAATCTGTTGCGTGGTGCCCCCTGTTAATGCCAATAATGTATTTTTACTATCCGCTACATTCAGGCTAAAGGTCTGCGTAACCACATGTCCTCTCAACTTATAATCTACCGTAGCCTCCCAGCCCTGGTTTTTAACCTTTGCAACATTATAATCCGGAAGTGCAGCTCCAAAAATTTGCGGCACATCATATCTTGGTTGTAAAATATTGCTCGTTACCTTATTGAAATAATCAAAAGATATATTAAGACTATTATTGATAAAACCTGCATCAATTCCTAAATTCAACGTGGCTGCTTTCTCCCAGGTTAAATCTTCGTTGCTTAATAGAAAACCTGCGCCTCCTACGGACACATTATTGAAACCATAAGCACTTGGATAATTGAAATACGTAGTTTGATACTGATACGAGCCTACGTTTTGATTTCCCAAAATGCCATAAGTAGTTCTCAGTTTGAGGCTACTGATAACATTCTTGATATTATTCATAAACGATTCGTCAGATACAATCCAGCCTAAATTTACAGATGGAAAAAAGCCTGCTCTTTTACCTTTCGCAAATTTGGAAGAGGCATCTTCGCGGAAAGTTCCTTCGAAAAGATACCTGTCTTTAAACGAATAATTGAGCCTGCCGAATAAAGAATTAATACTGGATTGATTAACCCCAATGCTATTGTAGGAATTAACAGGGTCAACCAAAGTACCTGTAGTGGGCGTTCCTAAATAAGGGTCTGTTAATGTTTTTTGTAGTTGAAAGCCGCTCCCACTGAAGCTTTCATTAGATGCCCCAAGCAATACTTTGAAAGAGTGATCTTTAATATCTTTAGCATAATCTGCATAAACCTGGGTATTCAGCAATAGCGATTTGTAATTATTATCAAAAACTGTTCTATCATCCCCATACACACCCGAAGGAACATAATTAACTTGTGTTCTGCGGAAAAAATTTCCGTTATTCACGATAGTCCCTCCGAAAATGCCAGTTAATTTCAAACCTTTTGCAATGCTCAATACGCCATTTACATTCCCAAAAATCTCATCATTATCTGCCTGATTATATCCTCCTTTTTCGAGTACACCATACTCGTTATATTGTGACGCAACTGAGTTAGTAAGATAATTGCCTGTAGAATCTTTCCAGTTAAAATTTAAGGGAACACGATTTGCATCGGCAAAAATATTGTTGTCTCCAACAGTATTCGTTTTATTGCGGGTCTTTGTATAATTAAGAATGAAGTTGGCTTTTAATTTGCCAATTACAGAAGTTTCATTCAACCTCAGATTATATTTTGTATAACCGAAAGGACTGCCTGAACCGCCATTACCGATGAGGTTGCTTTTTTGATCCTGATATCCGGCCGAAATAAAGTAAGAATTAGTCGCGCCGCCTCCGCTGATATTTATATTGTGAGATTGTAAAATCGCGTTATGTAAAAGATGCTCAACATCCCAAGTCCCATTTCCCTCGTTTTTTAATTGCTGGATTTGCTCGGGCGTATATACGGGTGGTAAACCGGAATTGATCAGTGAAAGATTTTTATAATAAGCGTTATCCCATGCGCTTACTTTATGTACCAAAACCTTTGGTACCTGGCTTCCATAATTAGCATCATAAGCTATCGTTGGTTTTTGATTCAGTCGTCCACTTTTCGTTGTTACGAGTATAACTCCATTTGCTGCACGAGAACCGTATATCGCTGCTGAACCTGCATCTTTCAAAACGGAAACACTAGCTATATCATTAGGATTAATCGTGTTGAGATCCCCTCCAATGATGCCATCTATTACAATTAACGGATCATTGTTGCCCAATGTACCAACACCTCTGATATTGATCGTAAGATTACTCCCTGGATCCAACTGACTTTGTTGTATTATCAAATTCGGCGACTCTCCCTGTAGCGCTTGTAAAGTATTTAACACCGGTTTGTTTTCAATATCTTTTGATGATATCTGATTAACAGCCCCTGTGAGATCTACCTTCTTCTGAGTGCCATATCCAACAACGACTACGTCGCTCAATTGACTGGCTTTGGTTATTAATGTTGCATTCAAAACTCTGGAAGCGGGAATAGGTAAACTTTGGGTAATAAAGCCAACATAAGAAAATACAATAGTTCCGTTCTTCTGACCGTTAGGAAGAGGAAGTGAATACTTTCCAGTTTCGTCGGTAGTTACTCCTATACTTGAGCCCTTAAGGATAACACTAACTCCCGAAATAGGAGTT
>JBQCFO010000188.1:0-3274 GCA_051959055.1 Ginsengibacter sp.
CAACACGTCTCTATCAAGCAACAAATCATCGCGGCGTGTGGAAGAGGAAATAATATCAATAGCCGGGAAAATTCTTCTGTTTGATAATCTTCTGTCAAGTTGTAACTCCATATTACCGGTTCCTTTAAATTCTTCAAAAATCACTTCCTCCATTTTGCTTCCGGTATCAACCAAAGCCGTTGCGATAATCGTAAGCGAGCCTCCATTTTCAATTTTACGCGCAGCGCCAAAAAACTGTTTTGGTTTTTGCATCGCATTCGCTTCCACACCACCTGATAAAACCTTTCCACTTGCAGGAGATACGGTGTTATGCGCCCGAGCCAAACGTGTAATACTATCCAATAAAATCACCACATCGTGTCCGCATTCTACCAGGCGTTTGGCTTTCTGCAAAGCCATGGTACTTACTTTCACATGCTTTTCCGCAGGTTCGTCAAATGTGGAAGCGATCACTTCGGCTTTCACACTGCGTTCCATATCAGTAACTTCTTCCGGCCTTTCATCTACCAACACAATCATTAAATAGCATTCAGGATGATTTGCTGCAATTGCATTGGCAATTTCTTTCAGCAACATGGTTTTACCCGTTTTTGGTTGCGCCACTATCAGGCCGCGCTGACCTTTTCCAATCGGGGTAAACAAATCAATAATCCTGGTAGATAAATTATTCGGAGAAGTAAATAAATTCAGTTTCTGAAAAGGAAATAACGGTGTTAAATAATCAAACGGGACACGGTCACGTACTTCATCAGGCCCTTTTCCATTGATGGTTTCTACTTTTAATAAAGCGAAATATTTTTCTCCCTCTTTTGGCGGCCGAACAGAGCCATAAACGGTATCGCCCGTTTTTAAACCAAACAATTTTATTTGCGATGGTGAAACATATACATCATCAGGAGATGAAAGATAATTATAATCGCTGCTTCTTAAAAAACCATACCCGTCAGGCATCATTTCCAAGACACCTTCAGCCAGGATGATTCCGTCAAATTCTATATTAAATGACGGTTCTTTTTTTTGTCCGAAATTACTTTTCTGATGATGGCCATGCCCATTGGAAGGAGCGATGGGTGGCAGGATTTCCGCCTCTTCCTCATCTTCACTTTTCAGTAATTCTATTAGTGCCGGAGCGATTGTTTTTGGGTCAGCAAGCCGTTCTACATGATCTTCTTCTTCATCATCATTATCAAAAAAATCGAATTCTGGTTTTACCACCACCTCCTCTTTTTGTTTCTTCACTTGTTTTTTCTTTTCTTCAGCCTTTTTTGTCTTTGGCTTTTCCTCAACCAAAGTTTCACCCTCAGGTACGTCGCTGGCAAATTCTTTTTTTGCTCCAGATCTTACAATGCGTTTACGCTTTGGCTTTTCAGCAACCACTTCTTTCTTATCGTTCTTTTCATCAGGTGTCATAGATGATTGTTTGTCAAGAATTTTATAAATTAATTCCTGTTTTTCTAAATTGTTTGCGTCGGTTATATTTTGTTGCTCAGCAATATCAAGCAACTCCGGAACGAGCATATCGTTCAGTTGTAGGATGTCGTACATAAAGAGACGTATAGATTAATAGTCAAAAACACTAATTGAGTTGTAAAATCTAAATTTGAATATTTTTATTTGGAATGGATTCTGTTAATACTGATGTAATCGTAGCAAAAGGAAAACTAGTCAGCTTTAATCTGATGCAATATTACATTTAAAATAATAAAACAAGAAATTTTTTTCTTTTTTATGTACAGCTCCAAGTAGCTGAACAATAGGCACTTTTTACTCTTAAAATGCTGATAAAACAAGGATTACGCCAAAAATTTTATTCGGTTACTTTATATTTGCGTTTCTAAAAAAAAAGAAATGTTTAACAAAAGAGTACGCATCAAAGAAGTTTTGGAAGGTGATTTTTTAAATCAGGAAATAACGGTTATGGGCTGGGTCAGGACATTCAGAAATAGCCAGTTTGTCGCTCTAAATGATGGCAGCACCAATTCCAATCTTCAGATTGTACTTGAATTAGGAAAATTTGATGACGCGCTTTTGAAAAGGATTACGACCGGCGCTGCATTAAAAATAACAGGAATTTTAGTTCCTTCTTTGGGTAAGGGTCAAAAAGTAGAATTAAAAGCACAAAAAGCAGAAGTGCTTGGCGACAGTGATGCGGAAAAATTTCCCCTTCAACCCAAAAAACACAGCCTGGAATTTTTAAGGGAAATTGCGCATTTGCGTTTTCGTACCAATACTTTTGGAGCCATTTTCAGAGTCAGACATGCCCTTGCATTTGCCATCCATGATTTTTTTAATAAAAAAGGATTTGTGTATTTGCATTCACCTATCATAACTGCATCTGATGCTGAAGGCGCAGGAGAAACTTTTAATGTAACTTCTTTTGATTTGTAAAGTCATTAAAAAAATGAAGATAAAACCATTAATTATAAAGAAGACTTTTTTGGAAAACCAACAAACCTGACAGTGAGCGGACAATTGGAAGCTGAACTGGCAGCAATGGCTTTGGGGGATGTTTACACATTCGGACCCACGTTTCGTGCGGAAAATTCAAATACAGCCCGACATCTTGCAGAATTCTGGATGATAGAACCTGAAATGGCTTTTTCAGATTTGGAAGATGACATGAATCTTGCAGAAGAATTTATCAAGTACATTATTGAATATGTTTTGAAAAATAACCGCGAAGACCTTGATTTCTTAGCGGCAAGATTGATAGAAGAGGAAAAACAAAAGCCGCAGAATGAGCGGAGTGAAATGGGTTTGATAGAAAAACTGGAATTTGTTATTAATAATGATTTTGAAAGGCTCACTTATACAGAAGCCATCGAAATTTTAAAAAATTCTGCGCCAAACAAGAAAAAGAAATTTCAATATTTAGTAGATAAATGGGGAATAGATCTACAAAGTGAGCATGAGCGTTATCTGGTAGAAAAGCACTTCAAAAAACCGGTAATTCTCATCAATTACCCAAAGGAAATCAAAGCGTTTTATATGCGCCAGAATGAGGATGGAAAAACAGTGGCGGCGATGGACATTTTAGCTCCAGGAATTGGTGAAATCGTCGGTGGTTCCCAGCGTGAAGAAAGGTTGGATATTTTAGAAAAAAGAATGCGCGAAATGAATATTCCTGTGGAAGAAATGAACTGGTATCTGGATACCAGGAGATTCGGAACTGTACCTCATGCAGGCTTTGGGCTTGGCTTTGAGCGCATGGTGCAGTTTGTTACCGGAATGGGTAATATACGCGATGTCATCGCCTTCCCGCGCACGCCCAAGA
>JBQCFO010000189.1:0-2263 GCA_051959055.1 Ginsengibacter sp.
CATCATTGATTATTTTAAAAAAAGAGGTTATGTTTTTACAACTGTCGCCGATCTGATGGGCAAGACCAGAGATGAAGTGATGCCAAGAGTAGCTGATTCGCGCGACCGTTGGACGCGGAAATTTAATTTCGCTCTGGCAGAAGGACTTTACTGGAGCGGGCAGATTTTATTCACTTTATTTATCATCGGCATTTTATTGTCGGTTGGTAGAATGATAGTAATGGCGATACTTGCCAGCATTCAGAAGAAAAAAGAGGAAAGTGCCCCTGGCGCCGCTTTTCCCGCATTTCTTTTAGGCAATCAGCATACACTTCCATTGGTAAGCATTGTTATCCCGGCATATAACGAAGAACTGAATTCTATCAGAACGATCAACAGTCTGCTGGCCCAGGATTATCCCGAATTGGAAATCATTTTTGTGGATGATGGAAGCAGGGATCGTACTTTTTCAAAAGTGGAGGAAGCATTCCAAAACAATCCAAGGGTATTTGTTTATACAAAAATAAATGGTGGCAAAGCATCGGCATTAAATTTTGGAATTGAAAAATCCAATGCTGATTATGTTGTTTGTATTGATGCAGATACACAATTAAAATCAGACGCTGTTTCTTTATTAATGAAAAAATTTGATGAGGAAAATGTAGCCGCCGTTGCAGGAAATGTGAAAGTTGGAAATGAAGTAAATATGATTACACGCTGGCAAAGTATTGAATATATCACATCCCAAAATTTTGACCGTCGTGCATTTGATCTTTTAAATTGTATTACTGTAATACCTGGTGCTATCGGGGCTTTCAGGAAGGACGCGATATTGATCGCTGGTGGGTTTACTACTGATACCCTCGCAGAAGATTGCGATCTTACCATGCGTCTTTTAAGAAAAGGTTATATCGTCAGAAATTGTACCGCGGCGATTTCTTATACAGAAGCGCCCGAAACTTTTAAACAATTTTTAAAGCAACGATTTCGCTGGAGCTTTGGCGTGATGCAATGTTTCTGGAAACACCGGGATACGCTTTTTAATAGTGAGTATAAAAACTTTGGAATGATCGCCATGCCTAACATTCTGATTTTTCAAATCATTTTGCCGATTCTTGCGCCGCTCGCAGATATTATTTTAGTGCTTAGTTTGCTTGCTGCTTCATTCGGAATTGTAGTCGCGAGCATTCCACATATCATTCTTTATTATTTCATTTTTACTTTGGTGGATATTGCAGGCGCGGCGCTGGCATTCGCTTATGAAAAAGAAAATCATTTAAAGTTGATCTGGATGCTGCCGCAAAGGTTAGTCTATCGCCAACTCATGTATTACATTCTCCTCAAATCCTTTAATAAAGCTATCAAAGGCGAATTACAAGTCTGGGGCGCATTAAAAAGGACAGGAAGGGTGAAAGAAGTTGCAGTAAACGCCTGAATCCGGTCGGACGCTTGCATTTAACGCGCTGAACGATTTGAAAGGGATGGGTCAGATGGTCAGACCGCTTTAGCTTTAGCGTTCCGACTTGCCGCTAATTGATACTTCTTTTTCTTTGATTTGAAAGTGAATTGATTTGATCTTCCCTGTTTGTGCTTTAAAGCAAAATAAAGCGTTACGAAAAGAAAGACGGAACTTGATACGAATCATTTCCCTAAAAAACAAAAAGCCGTTTCTTCTTCTTGTAGAAATAAGGTGATAAGGTGGATTAGAGATTTTATGGCTCTGTTACTAACGTAATAATGTTACTATATAATACATACAACCGTTTTAATTAAAAGCTTGTCAACCTTTATAATAAGATAGTGTACAGTAAAACCGGTTTAATTAAAACCTTATCAACCTTAGTAATAAGCTGATGCACCAAATTTAATCAACCTTATTACCTTCTTTGCGTTACAAAAGAAAGGCGGGGCTCCATGCTCATCATTTTTCCAAAAATAAGTTTTGAGCAGTTTTTTCAAAAACAAGAATCTACATTATTTGTCGTTTTGCTGTACATTAAAGTTGCCGGTGATACAAAAAAGATGGCAGTGATTTCTGAGCTACACTGACGGAGCTTTCATTCTGCTTGATTTGAAAGTAGTGTGAATATATCTTTCCTCTTTGTGCTTTAAAGCAAAATAAAGCGTTACGAAAAGAAAGCCGGAACAGCATACTGATCATTTCCCTAAAAAAAATTACCCTGGATTAAAAGGATGTTGAAAAACAAATACTGGTTTGTGACGAATGGCGGAATTATTTAAATCTATTTTTGGACTTGATGCATTCATTTCTTCAGTAAACAAA
>JBQCFO010000190.1:0-6975 GCA_051959055.1 Ginsengibacter sp.
ATATCCAGTGGAGTGATTTTGTACGATGCCAGTTTTTCCGGATTTACTTCGATTTCATACGTTTTTACTTCTCCACCAAAACTTATGACATCTCCCACACCCGGCACAGCTAATAGTTGTCTTTCGATTACCCAATCCTGAAGGGTTTTTAATTCAGCAGAAGTTTTTGCGGAACTTTTCAGCGTGTAACGAAAAATTTCACCTGTGGGGCCAACCGGCGGTTGCACACCGGGCACTGCGCCTTCCGGCAAATCCACATCGCGCAGCATATTATTTACCTGCTGCCTTGCAAATGCATCATCCACATCATCATTGAAAATTACTTTTACTACCGATAATCCAAATACAGTAGTAGAGCGCACCGATTCTTTTCTTTGAACCGGATTCATCGCTATTTCTATCGGCACGCTTACATATTTTTCCACTTCCTCGGCGCTTCTTCCGGGCCATTGAGTGATGATGCTAATCTCTGTATTGGTTACATCCGGAAATGCTTCCACCGGAATGTTTTTAAATGCTATGGCACCCCAAGCTATCAATAAAAAAGTGGCAAAGAAAATAAACAGTTTATTCTTTAAAGAAAAAGCAATGATTCTTTTTATAATTTTAGTCATCTTAATATTTTTAATTATTTCGCGTTCAACGCTTCAAAAAGAAATACATGCGAGGTTAATACTACTTCCTGCCCCGCGTTCAATCCGGATACGAAAGTTTTTCGATCCATGCGTTTAATGATTTGAACTTCTGCAGGTGCCAATGTGTGTTGATCCTTTTTTAACACCACATAATATTTGCTGTTGTGAATAACCACCGCACCTGATGGAATAGAAGTCATTTGCCCCGTCGCCCGGCCTTTTACCATCACCGATGCAAACATGCCTGGTTTTAATTCGTTGACAGGATTTTTTAGAGTCACCCTTACTTTCATCGTGCGGTTGGAAGGATCAAGTACATTATAAATTTTTTCGATTACTCCTTTGAACTTTTTACCGGTGTTTGCGAGGGTGGTTATACTAACGGTATCGCCTATACGAATACTGTTAATATCTGATTCATAAACACTTGCTATTACCCAAACAGATGAAAGGTCGGCGATGCCGAAAAGAGCGGAATTGTTGTCTGCCCTTACTTCCGTGCCGGGAGTGATATTCTTACTAATGATATAACCGCTGAGTGGCGCGCGCAAACTATAAGTTTCATTCGCTCCTCCGGTGATAGCGCCGACTTGTTTTGACTTGTTATATTCAGATAAAGCCTTTTTGTATTCCATTTGTGCAGAGACCAGTTCGTGCGAAGTGATGAGGTTTCCTTTATAAAGTTCCTCCTGAGCTTCCAGATTTTTCTTTGCGATATCTACACCCGCAGCTGTTACAGAAATATCATTTGTCGCGCCTGCGATTTCCGCGCTTTTTAGAGTTGCGAGTATTTTCCCTTTTGCAACGTAATCTCCGAGCTCAGCATTTACACTGGTAATTTTTCCACTTACCAAAGCAAACACATTCGCCTCTTTTGTTTCGTCAGGCTCTATCACTCCATTCAGTTTAATTTCGTTGGTAACATCGCTTAGCTCAACAGGTGCTGTTTCTAAAGTGGCTATGAGGCTGTCTGTTATGGCATTGCCGGGAGTTTGTATGTTCGTTTCTTTGTTCTTGTCACTGCACGCGTTGATAATGAGCGTGAAAAGAAGTGATAATATGGTAATATTTTTTTTCATTTTAATGATAATTATTAGTCAAATAAAAATTTTCCAATCGTGAAATTCAGATTTTCTACCGCCTGCATTTTTTGATTCTGCAGTTGATTCAATTGAAGGACGTTGGTTTTGTACGAATCATAGAAATGAGTAAAATCAATCAGGCTGATATTTTTTTTCTCAAAATTGTCCAGAACTGATTGCAATAGTTTTTCGAAATCGTTTTGAAAACCGATGTCAATGGATTGCAGCATTTTGTCTGTAGTAAGTACTTTCAAAAAAGCGGATTGCACTTCTTTTTCAATTTTAAACCGGGAATTTTGAAAGGTAATTTTTGTTTGTTCAACAGCAATTTTAGAAGCCTTAATATTTCCCTGGTTTCGGTTAAATAACGGAATGGCGATGCCGGCGTTGAAGAATGTCGCATTTGGCACAAATCCCCCCCTCCGTTGGTAAGTGGCGCCAATTGTAAGATCAGGTGTCGAAAGCGATTTTTTAAAAACATAAGTTTGTTAATTTAAAACAATTGATTTTTTTGCTATTTGAAGATCCGGGCGATTCATAAAAGCGCTGTCTGTGAGCGACTGTATCGTGGTGTTTTTCCAGGGAGCGTATTGACGCACATCTTTTTCAAGATCAGCGATGATGTATTTGCCGGAGAAATGCAATAATATTTGCAAATCCATTTGTATATCATGTATCTGGTTCAAAAGCTCTGCCTGCTCGGCCAGCAGCGAGAATAGCAATGATTTGATCCTCACCGCATCCTTCAGGGTAACCGTTCCTTTTAATTGCAGTTGCGAGTAGCTGTCAGCCAATTTTTGCAGCGAACTGATCTGCATCTTATATGCATTCAGCGATTGTTGCAAAAAAAACAGTGAATAAAAATCAGTTCTCAATGAATACAGAAGGGAGCGCACCAGTTCGGAAAAAGAGCTTTGCGCAAGCAGGGTATTTGTTTCTGCTATTTTCATCTGTTTATTTCGCTTTCCTGCCAGCGTTATTAATTGCTGGACTTCAAATGAATAATCGCCGGTTGAATTGATGAAATCAAAATACTTACCGGCTTCCGGGTTATGAATATTGCCAGCAAAAGATACCTCAGGGTTATTTAATAAAGACGATTGCAACGCTTCAGCTTTTGCAATGTCTATGTTGTATTTTTCGGCAATGAGATCAAGGTTTTGATTAAAAAATTGTGTTTGTGCCTGTGGCAATGTCATATGTAATGTGTCTTGCGCGCGCATAGCTATGTTGCGTGTAAACAACAATGCGCACACAAGCACTAAATTTTTGCAGTGCATGATGAATGTGTTAAAATAAATAGATATGAGCCTTTAAAGAAAAAGGCTATTCAGTAAAAAAGAGAGTTAGATTAAGCCAGTTTTGGTGGCGGAATAATCAGATCGTATGCGATCCGGGAGATTTTATTATTTGTAAAATCAGAGTATAAGATGCGGGTATTTGTAGAAGCACCCGTATTGTTTATTTCGTTAAAAAAAGGATGAAAAACGCAGTCAGCCATTCTTACCAATTGAAAATTTTGCCCCGAATCGTCATCTTCATCGTCAGCGGTGTGATCTATTCCCAGGGATACGAGTACGAGCTCTGTTATGCTGTTAATATCATCTACCAGGTTGCCGTGCGCATCATATACATCCTGTTCGGGCACCTGTGGCAGAAACATAGAAGTATTCATGTGTGAAAGCAATAAAATAAACGCAAATACCTGTTTCATTTGGCGCAAAAGTAAAGAAGATCTCCGCTTCGTAAAATTTGTTTGACTAAAAATTCGCTAAAAGTTTTATATAACGTGAGTCCAATACTTTCTTCATTTTGAAGAAAGCTGTTACAGTAAAGCAACAAATACGCGCGATTTATATTTTCCGGATTAGGCAGAAGTATCCGGTTTTCGTCGGGGAACAAAAAAACCTCTTTGTTTAAAAGAGGCTTTTAAAAGTATTTTAAGGAATTCTTTTACACATCCAATCTTGCATACTTAGCATGAGTTTCGATAAACTCCCTGCGCGGTGGCACATCATCACCCATCAGCATGCTGAAAACACCATCAGCTTCTACAGCGCTGTCAATGGTTACCTGCTTTAATGTACGTGTTGCCGGATTCATGGTAGTTTCCCAAAGTTGTTCGCTATTCATTTCACCCAAACCTTTATAACGTTGAATATGAACGGTATCTTCTTTTCCTGCTGCCATCTGCTGAATCCATGCTTTGCGGTCTTCATCATTAAAAGCATAAGCCTGCTCTTTTCCTTTTTTCAAAAGATATAATGGCGGCTGAGCCAGGTAAACAAATCCCTGCTCTACCAGTTCTTTCATATACCGGAAAACAAACGTGAGGATGAGCGTTGCAATGTGGCTTCCATCCACATCCGCATCCGTCATAATGATGAGTTTATGATAACGAAGTTTGGATAAATCAAGGGCTTTAGGATCTTCGGGAGTGCCGATTTTTACACCAAGTGCGGTAAACATATTCCTGATTTCCTCATTGTCATAAATCTTATGTTCCATCGCTTTTTCTACGTTCAGGATTTTACCACGAAGCGGAAGAATCGCCTGGTAGCTTCTGTCTCTTCCTTGTTTGGCCGTACCGCCCGCCGAATCTCCTTCGACCAAAAACAACTCGCAACGAAAAGGGTCTTTATCGCTGCAATCTGCCAGTTTACCAGGCAAGCCACCACCGGAAAGTACGCTTTTACGCTGCACCATTTCGCGTGCTTTCTTTGCCGCGGCTCTTGCCTGTGCAGCGAGAATTACTTTTTGTATAATTGTCTTGGCATCTTTTGGATTTTCTTCGAGATAAGCGGTTAGCACTTTACTCAAAGTAGAATCTACCACGCCCATTACTTCATTATTACCAAGCTTGGTTTTTGTTTGTCCTTCAAACTGTGGCTCCGGAACTTTCACAGAAATCACTGCCGTTAATCCTTCACGAAAATCATCGCCTTCAATTTCTACTTTTGCTTTTTCAAACATGCCTTCCTTTTCACCATAGCTTTTAAAAACACGGGTGATGGAACGTCGAAAACCCGACACGTGGGTGCCACCTTCGATAGTGTTGATATTATTTACATAACTGAAAAGATGCTCCTGGTAGCTTGTGTTATACATCAAAGCCACATCCACCGTTACGTTGCTTGTTGCATCATACCCATCACAATATATTACCGATGGAAGCAACGGTTGGCGGTTTCCGTTTTTATCAATTAATTCAACAAATTCTACAATACCACCTTCACTGTAAAAGGTTTTAGAATAAATTTTCCCTTCGTCGTTTTTTTCGCGAAGGTCATTGAGAATTATTTTAATTTTTTTATTTAGAAAAGCCAATTCTCTCAGCCTTCCTTCCAGGATTTCACGGTTATAAACAGAAACGATGAAGATGGAAGGATCGGGTAAAAAACGGATTTTGGTTCCTGTTTTATCGCTGGTGCCAATTTCACGTACTTTATACTGTGGAATTCCTTTTGAATATTCCTGTTCAAATGTTTTTCCATCACGATTTACGATTACATGAAATTCTGTACTCAGCGCGTTTACACAACTCACACCGACACCATGTAAACCGCCACTCACTTTATAAGTATTTTTATCAAACTTGCCCCCGGCGTGCAATACAGTCATTACCACTTCCAATGCGCTGCGGCCTTCTTTCTTCATGATTCCCGTAGGAATTCCACGTCCGTCATCCTCAACGGTTATTGAATTATCTTCGTTAATATTAACTGTAATGTGGCTGCAATATCCTGCGAGGGCTTCATCAATGGAGTTGTCAACCACTTCATATACGAGGTGGTGAAAACCTTTGGTACCAACGTCGCCAATATACATTGCGGGACGCTTTCTTACAGCTTCAAGTCCTTCAAGTACCTGAATACTATCTGCACCATATCCATCTGTTTTTACGGGTATCAGTTCTGCTGTTTCTTCTGACATATTTGTGGGGATAAAAAACGAGTGTTTTGTAAAAAATTATTAGATGCAAATATACGAAAAGAAGGGGTGAATACCTAAAAAAGAACAGCAATATATGAATTGGGGATAATCTGTTGAGTAGAAGATCTTTTTTGAATGCAACTGGCTTCCAATAAGGGTTTCGGGAAATAAGAACTGCAGGTTTTTTCGAAAATACAAAGTAAAGTTTTAGATTAAATACGGGTCTTTAATTTTTATTCAAAACGTAGACTTTTTATCCACAGTAAATAAAGAAATATCCTTAATTTCCATTTGATAAAATGGGAAAATATTAATCCATCTATCCATACAATTCAAAGTGAATCGCTTTTTTGTCATAGCCCAATTCTGCAATTTTTTTTCGCGCATCGTCAATCATAAATTTCCAGCCACACAAATAAAAGGAGGCGGGTTTAAAATCTTCCGGATTTTCACAAGCTGCATTATTTGTTTTACAAATTTCTTCATATAAATTATGAACGTATCCGGTGCGGCCATCCCAGTTCTCACGACTTAGGGTAGGTATGAAATAAAAGTGCTCCAATTCATTCTCCAATGCTTTCATTTCGTCAAAATATAAAAGGTCTTTTTGAGTTCTGCAACCATATATGAGATACAGGTTTTGATGGGAAACATTGTGAAGTTTTATAAAATTCAACATACTTCTGAATGGCGCTATTCCGGTACCGGTGCAAATAAAGAAAATATCTTTTTCAATATTTTCGGGCAAAACAAATACACCCTGCGGCCCTCGAAAGATAAGTTGAGAGCCAACTTTCACTTCATTGAATAAATAAGTAGTGCCGGCGCCTCCTTCCAGCAAAACAATTAATAATTCATAAACATTGGTCGCATCTGGCCAGCTCGCAATGGAATAACTGCGCCATCTTTTATTTTTTTGCTCATGAATGGGAAGGTCGAGCGTTACAAATTGCCCGGCTTTAAAATCAAACGAATCCAGCTCGTTTACCTGGATAAAATACCGCTTCGTATTATAAGTTTCATCTTCAATGCGAATAACCGTTCCAATGCGCCAGGGTTCTAAAGGCATGTGAATAATTTTGCAGTAAAATACAAATGATATCTTGAATGAAAAATTAAAATAAATAATGCGCAAGAAATAAGAAAGAGGCGTAAAATTATTCAATAAAGAGTGAGGCGTTACAAATTAAGAATCTGCGATATTTATTTGTTTACTGCAAAGAAGCAATAAGATTCACAATTTTTTAAAAAACTGGACTAATTCAGGCTGATTCCGAGTTGCTCATTCACCTTTTGTATCAGTTTGTTTACGTCAAAAGGTTTGG
>JBQCFO010000191.1:0-2450 GCA_051959055.1 Ginsengibacter sp.
CCGGGAGAAAAAATATTACCGGGGATTTCGTATTTAGCCATTTTAATCCGAATAAAATACAGTAAACCAATAAATAAACGGTTTTTCTGTTTTCTTAAAAAATATGGTTCTTCCTCATTGCAGGTGGAAAATAAGGTAATGAGGTAAATTAGAGATTTTGCGATTCTGTCACTCAGGTAATAATGTTACCTGCAAGGTTTTTCTAAAACTGTATAATTAAACAGACTGACTGAAGGCAGACAGGTTTATTAACCTTAGTAAAAAATGGCGTACTAAATGAATCACAACCTTATTACCGGTGCATTTCAATTTGCCACTTCAGATTTTTTGTTTCCATTATTTTTGACGAAGGAGCACTCTTTTATCCACGCCTGTTGTGGTAATCTTCACAGGCAAAATATTTCCATCTTTATCGAAGTACATCCTGTCAATACAAACTTCGCGGTGATTTCCATCGGTTTCGTCCAGCGGCCGGCGATGGTACACAATATACCAGTCATCGGTTCCGGGAATCCGGATTACCGAATGATGCCCGGCGCCCGTTGCCACTTTCGGGTCTTGCTGTAAAATTTTTCCAACTCTTTTAAATGGTCCGCACGGAGAATCACCAACAGCGTAGGCCACGCTGTAATCAGGGCCTGTCCAGCCGCCCTCCGACCACATGAAATAATATTTATGATTTCGTACAAACATAAAAGGTCCTTCTACATATTTTTCCGGAGTGATCTCTTTGAAGAGGGTTCCGTCTTCAAAAGGAACAAAGCCGGTAAAATCAGCATTTAGCTTGCCAATATTACAATGTTTCCATCCTCCATAAATCAGGTAATACTGTCCATCAGTATCTTTAAAAACAGCAGGATCAATAGGTTGTGCTCCATTATAAAATTGATTGATGAGCGGCTTGCCTAAATAATCTACAAAAGGGCCGCCGGGACTGTCAGAAACAGCAACACCCATTCCCCCTGGCTGCTTATCATTCTGAATATCATTGGCACTAAAAAACAGGTAATATTTCCCATCCTTTTCGGTGACCGTAGGCGCCCAAACTGCATAGGCTGCCCATTTTACGTTTTTAATATCAAGAATGTGAGGCTGCTTTTTCCAATGAACCAAATCGCTGGAGGAAAAAGCGTCAAGAAAAGTTTGTTTCTTGTATGATGGATTTATTGTATTGCTTTGTATTTCCTTTTGATAATCAGAAAGAGGTGTTCTTCCTGAGGGAACATTTTTATAATCATCAGAATAAGTAGGATAAACCCAATAAGTGTTATTATAAATATGGGCTTCAGGATCCGCGTACCAACCCGGAAATATTGGATTGCCCGATTTGACCGCTTCTTTTTGTTTCTGGGAAAAAGCGTTCACATTTATAAAAATAGAAAAGACTACAACAATATATTTGAAAACTTTCATATTTTCTGAAGTGTTTTTATTATGGCGCAAGTTACTAAAAGATAAAAGCGATCAAGGTTGGCAACGCTTTTTTCAATCCCCAAAGTCTTACTGTTAAAAATATTATTTTTGCACGCTATGGATACAAAAACTGAACATATAGAATGCCTGATTATTGGGTCAGGGCCCGCAGGATATACAGCTGCAATTTATGCTGCAAGAGCCAATCTGAAACCTGTGATGTATCAGGGAATCCAACCCGGCGGACAGCTTACTATTACGACGGAAGTAGAAAACTATCCCGGATATCCTGATGGAATCCAGGGGCCGGATATGATGATCGATTTTGAAAAACAAGCCAAAAGAATGGGGGCTGATATTCGCTATGGATTAGCGACCAAAGTCGATTTTTCCGCTTGTCCTATGAAAATATTGATTGATGAAGAAAAATGGGTGAGCGCTGATTCGGTTATTATCGCTACCGGCGCCAGTGCAAAATGGCTTGGTCTTGAAAGTGAAAAAAGATTGAACGGATATGGTGTAAGCGCCTGCGCGGTTTGTGACGGATTTTTCTTCAAGGGTAAAGAGGTTTGCATTGTTGGCGCAGGAGATACGGCTGCTGAAGAAGCTTTATACCTGAGCAAACTTTGCAGGTTGGTACATATGTTTGTAAGGAAAGATACCATGAAAGCCAGTAAGATTATGCAAAAGAGGGTACTGGAAACAGAAAATATAAAAGTATACTGGAATACAGAAGTAGAAGAAATTATAGGCGAAACTAAAACAGAATCTGTTAGAGTAGTGAATAATAAAACAGGCGAGAAGACGATAATTCCTGTGAGTGCTTATTTTGTTGCCATTGGCCATCAGCCTAATTCGGAAATTTTCAAAGGTTGGCTCGAAATGGATGAAGCGGGATATATAATAACCCAGCCAGGCAGTACTAAAACAAATATAGAAGGCGTGTTTGCGGCAGGAGACATCCAGGATAAAATATACCGGCAGGCTGTGACAGCAGCAGGATCTGGCTGTATGGCGGCGCTTGATGCTGAAAGATT
>JBQCFO010000192.1:0-10569 GCA_051959055.1 Ginsengibacter sp.
AGAGTTTACATCCGGAAAGTCATACACAACTGCTTCATCCAAAACGTCGGAATTAAAGATTAATAAAATGAGAATAATTAGGTTTGAGAAAGTTCTTCTACTGTAGCGCCGATGCCACGTTCTGTTATTGCGTCGCACATGGGTTTCAAAGTAGTGTAAGAACCTTCTTTTACGGCGTATTTACCTTTGGTATGAATGATCATAGCCGATTGTTCGGCTTGTTCGGGAGTATGGCCGCAAATATCAATCAGAGTTTCAATGACCCAATCAAAAGTATTCACTTCATCGTTCCACACAATCAACTGGCAATTGTTTCCATCATCAATCATCAAATCTGTCTGATCTTCCTCTATGCTAAATGGTTTCGTCGTATTCATATTCTGATTCTTCTGCAAAATTACAATATAATAGAGGCAAATTGTTTAAAAAATGTAAAAGCTAAAAAGCGGCGCCTGTTTCTTTTTCCCTTCGAAACATGTGGTTGGATATTTAAGTACCTGAACGCACACACACAAAGAAATATACAGATTTCTATTTTCTTACTAAGATAAAAAAGCATCTGCCATCAGCTTTGTATCCATAAAAACCTGTACATAAATAATCTTACCCTTTTCAAAAGTAAATGCCTGAACCCAATCGGCTGCATAAGTTTTTCCGGTTTCAATTACTTCAGCTTCGTCATGGCCTATTACAGCAACGGTATCTTCGTTTGTACAGATTTTATCGGGCACAAATGATTTCATTTTAAGTGCTTTATTTTGGATTTCAAACATTTTCATCACTTCATCCATGCCTGTAAAAGTTCCGGAAAATGGAATGAAAGGCGCGCCAGGCCTGCGCCAGATAACATCTTTGCTGAAACAAGCTAAAACAGCAGGAATATTTCCGGATGCAAAATCATTATACATCTGTTCAATGATTTGCTGATTATTTGTCTCCATTTTGCTTGAGATTTAAGTCTTTAAAAAAACCATCATTTGCTCCAGGATCCGACGAATTTACATGAGGACGTAAAAGCCGGAAAGCAGCCATTTCATCATAAATTATTTTTCTTGTCCAAATTGCCCAATGGCCGGTGCTCAGCAAGTGTATGCCATGAATTAAAAGCAAAGTTATCACGAAAAATCGCATTCGCTTCGTTGGCTGACCTATTGCATCATCATTTTTGGCCCATTCATATTGCTCCGAATCAAAATAGCTAATTTGCAGATCCTTTATCAACGCATCTCCGCTTGTTGATCCATTATATGTGCGTCTGGAAATACTTTTTTATTTTTCGGATAAATTTTTTATGTAAGGTCATTTTTTGTCAGGCAATATTAAAAATAAAGCTGTCTACAAATAGCAAAATAAGAATTCACGTTATTCGTTTGTTTACTGTTTACTTTCAAAAAAAAAGAAATGTTTAAGCCTGATTTCCGGGTTATTGTTCTTTAACATGGCATTAATGTTGAACATTATAGTTATCCTTAAAAAACTTCGTTTCTTTGACGAGTTTATTGACAAAATGACAATGAGTAAAATATTATATGAATAAAAATTATTTCCTTGATGGGCCGGAAGACGAGATGGAATTTATGCCCATGATTTCTTTACATGAAGACAATGACGCAAACGATGAACAACTGATTCCTGCTGAATTGCCGCTGCTTCCTTTGAGAAATACCGTACTTTTTCCCGGGGTAGTTATTCCGATTACGGTGGGCCGCGATAAAAGCATAAAAGCTGTAACTGATGCTTATAAGGCTGACAAACTGATAGGTGTGATCTCACAAAAAGACAGTCAGGTGGAAGAGCCAACTGTGAGCGATTTGGTAAATGTTGGAACAGTAGCAAAAATTTTGAAACAAATCAAAATGCCTGATGGAGGAACCACTGTTATTATCCAGGGCAAAAAGAGGTTCAAGATTGATGAGATCACTTCTGAAGATCCGTATTTTAAAGCAAAAATTACTGTGCTTCCTGACGAAGAATTGAAAGAGGATAAAGATTTTGATGCGATGGTATCTTCCATCAAAGAGCTTTCGGCCCAGATTATTCAGCTTTCGCCAAATATGCCGTCAGAAGCAACAATCGTTTTAAGAAATATTGAAAATCCGGCATTCTTAATTCATTTCGTGAGCAGTAACCTGAACAGCAATATTGTTCAAAAACAAAAGCTTTTAGAAATTCAAAATATTAAAGCCAGGGCGGAAGTTTTGCTGAACTTATTGCAAACCGAATTGCAATACGCAGAATTAAAAAATAAAGTAACGAACAAAACCCGTGCGGAACTTGACAAACAGCAGAAAGATTACTTTTTGCAACAACAATTAAAAGCGATCAAAGAAGAACTGGGTGGCGATAATGTGGCTGAAGTGAAAGAAATGCAGAAAAAAGCCGAAACAAAAAAATGGCCTGATGCTGCAAAAGATATGTTTAATAAAGGCGTGGAAAAGTTAGAGAGAATGCATCCTTCAACACCTGATTATTCTGTAATTTATAATCACCTGGATCTGATGTTGGACCTGCCTTGGGAAGATTATACAAAAGATCAGTACGATTTTAAAAAAGCTAAAAAAATCCTGGACCACGATCATTATGGAATGGAAAAAATCAAACAAAGGATTTTAGAATATCTCGCCGTTTTAAAATTAAAAGGCGATATGAAAAGTCCCATACTTTGTTTTGTAGGCCCTCCGGGAATCGGGAAAACTTCTCTTGGAAAAAGTATTGCAAATGCAATTAACCGGAAATATGTAAGGGTGAGCCTTGGTGGTTTGCATGATGAAAGTGAAATCCGTGGCCATCGCAAAACCTATATTGGCGCTATGCCCGGAAGAATTTTACAATCCATCCGCAAAATAAAATCTTCCAATCCGGTGATGATCCTGGACGAAATAGATAAAGTAGGAACGGATTTTCGCGGAGATCCTTCTTCTGCCTTGCTGGAAGTTTTGGATCCGGAACAAAACAATAATTTTTATGATAATTATCTTGAGCTTGAATATGATTTGAGTAAAGTACTTTTTATTGCGACAGCAAATAATTTGCAAAATATTCAACCGGCATTGCGCGACCGTTTGGAAATAATAGATCTAAGTGGCTATGCGATTGAAGAAAAAATAGAAATTGCCAAAAGGCATTTGTTGCCAAAGCAAAAAGAAGCCCACGGATTAAAAGATGTTCGTTTTAAAGTAAGCGATGCAGTTTTGGAAAAAATTATCGCGGATTTTACACGCGAAAGCGGCGTACGTGAACTGGACCGTCAACTCGCAAGTGTGATGCGAAGCCTGGCAAGAGAATATGCTGAAAAAGGGAAATTAAAACCAACAGTAAGCATCAATGATGTTGATAAAATTTTAGGGAAATCGCGTTACAGCAATGAAGTGTATAAAACAGCAAATATGGCCGGAGTGGCTGTAGGATTGGCCTGGACTTATGTAGGCGGTGATATTTTATTTATCGAATCTGCGACCAGCGATAATGGAAAAGGCGATTTAAAATTAACCGGCAATCTCGGAAATGTGATGAAAGAAAGTGCTTCTACTGCCCTAAGCTATTTGCAATCGAATGCAAAAAAATATGGAATCGATCCGGAAATGTTTTATAAGAAAAATGTTCATATTCATGTGCCGGAAGGCGCCGTTCCTAAAGATGGCCCAAGCGCCGGAATTACCATGATGACTGCATTGGCATCTTCGTTTACAGGGCGCAAGGTAAAACCTTATATGGCCATGACCGGCGAAATTACTTTGCGTGGGCAAGTTCTTCCTGTTGGAGGAATTAAAGAAAAAGTGCTGGCAGCAAAAAGATCAGGAATCAAGGAAATCATCATGAGCGCGCAGAATGAAAAAGACGTAAATGAGATCAATCCGAATTATATAAAAGGATTGAAAGTAAATTATGTAAAAACGATGCAGCAGGTGCTGGATATGGCTTTGATGTAAAATACCGCTTTGCTGATTTGATGGTATGCAATGTGCTAACCTGGGTAATACAATAAAGTAATTAATTTGAATGCAGAATCTAAAAACAAGATTCTGCATTTTTTGTTTGTTTACTGCAAAGAAAATGGCACATAAGAATTCGTACAATTCGTGGCAGGAAATTAGTATAGATATCAGAATTGTGGCAGAAGATTGCTCAAAATTTTTTTCAAAAAAATACTTTCTTATATTTCCGCATGGAGATTTATAATATTATCACATTGATTATCGTGCTCACCGCGATATTCGGATATATCAATCATCGGTTCATAAAATTGCCACGAACCATTGGTATCATGCTTATTTCGCTGCTCATTTCTCTAACGGTAATAGGCATTGGAATTATTTCACCTCAATTTTTTCAAACAACAACAGAAGCTATCAGCCTGATAGATTTTCAAACAGTATTACTAAGAGTGATGCTGAGTTTTCTTCTTTTTGCAGCCGCAATTCATGTTGATTCTAAAAAACTACAGGCCGATCGAACTTCCATCATCACCTTTGCTACCATCAGCGTGATCATTTCCACTTTTATCATTGGCGCTTTATTATATTTTACTACTTCACTCTTTGGTCTTTCGGTCAATTTTCTCTATTGCCTTTTGTTCGGTGCATTAATTTCTCCTACAGATCCGATCGCTGTTGTGGGCATTTTAAGAAAAGCAAAAATCCCTGAATCCCTTGAAACCAAAATCAGCGGCGAAAGTTTGCTGAACGATGGTGTTGGTGTCGTTTTGTTCATTATATTTTATCAGATTGCGCAAATTGGCATGGAAAATATTTCTATATGGAAAATTATCTGGCTCTTTGTTCGCGAGGCTGGTGGAGGCTTGCTTTTCGGATGGCTTTTGGGATATATCGGTTACCTGGCATTACGTTCCATTGATAATTATGTAGTAGAGGTGATGGTAACACTGGCGATTGTCATGGGTGGATATTCATTGGCCGAAATCATGCATCTAAGCGGACCACTGAGTATGGTTGTGGCCGGAATCATCACGGGCAATAAAAGCATGGATGTAGTAGCCAGTGATGTTACAAGGGATTATATCGGAAAATTCTGGGAAATGATAGATGAAGTAATGAATGCGATTTTATTCCTCCTGATTGGTTTTGAAATGCTGATTATTCCATTCAATTTTACTTTATTATTTCTTGGCTGCATTACCATTGCTATTGTATTATTTGGGCGGCTGGTTTCAGTTTCATTGCCCATACGTTTTTTGAAATATAAAAATTCTTTTCCAAAAAATACCATTCCGATTCTTACCTGGGGAGCACTTCGTGGCGGCATTTCCGTAGCACTTGCACTTGCAGTTCCAAAATATATGTATGGCGACATGTTTGTTTCGATTACCTACATCGTCGTTTTATTTTCAATCGTTATTCAAGGACTTACGATTGGAAAATTTGCAAAAAAATTAGGAGAAAACGATGAAAATGCTTTAATGGAAAGAAGAAATTATTTATAATGCCTCTTCCCGTTTTACTTTTCTTGAAAAATAAATAATTCCAATTATTCCGGTTATTACAAGGGCAGCCGAAATTAATTCTGCCTGGGTCGGATGAATTCCAAAAATGGAGTAGGTGGTATTGACCCGAATCGTTTCTATTAAAAATCTTTCCACGCCATTCATAATTAAATAAATGCAAAACATCACACCGGCAACTTTGATACGTTTTCGAATAAGCCATAAAATAGCAAATAAAATAAAACATACAACTATTTCATAAAAAGGTGTAGGAAATACGGGCTGAGGCAAAGCGCGGCAATATTTTCCCTCACAATCTGGCAATAAAATTCCATCTTCATTCACATTATGAGGATAAGTATAAGCAAACATCCATTTGGGTAAAAATTTGGGTCCACGAAAACTTTTATGTGGTACTTTATCCAAAGATTCTTCGTGTCTGTCAGTAACCATGATGGAAGCGCCATTCGCATCTGTTACCGTTCCATTTAAAAAATAAGTTGAATTTTCTTTTAATTTTTGTTGAAATTGTTCGGGTTTAGCAGGAACTACATGGCCAGGAACATCACTTACGTAAGCGCTGTTGAAGATGCCCCAGTCGCCATCGCCTGCTGTCTGGCATCCCATCCTCCCGATAGCATAAGCAATCATCAAAGCGGGAGCGGCGGCATCTATCAGATACAATAATCCGATTCCTTTTTTGCGTGCGTAAATCAAAATAGCGATGGTGGCACAAATAAGGCCGCCATAAAAAGTAAGTCCGCTGGGGGCTAAGAGATTGGCAATCGGATCGGCAATAAAACGATCCCAGTTTTCAAGATTGTCAAAAATCTTAGCGCCAATAATTCCAAAAACCAGTGCAAAAATGACGATATCCCCTACCCGATCGTGTGGCCAAATCCGGATAGTTCTTTTTTCAGGCTTTTCTAATTTTTGTTTATCCTTTTCCTTGTACTTTAAATAAGCAAGAACTGCTGCGAGAATGAAGCCACCAAGCCAGCTTCCTTGTGAGGAGAAAATATATTCCTGAAGATCGAGCCCCGATTGACGGCTTGCAATAAAAGCACCGATCAGTTTATATCCAAAAATAAAACCAATAAGGCCATTGACAAATAATGAAAAAGCTGAGGCCGGCTCGCCGGTAGTAATCGTTTCTTCCCGCGGAAGTAATAGCCCTTGTTTTTCCTTTCTTTTTAATTCGAGGGTAAATAAATAAGCAGCTACAATGAAGGAAATTGCTACAAAAATTCCGAATGTATAAAAGATTTTGAAGGCGTTTATTTTCCAACCAAACCAGTCATTAAAAACAAAATATAAATTGGGATACATGGTTTACCTTTTAGTTTTGGAAACAGCTTTCCTCATCTTTTTTTTCACAAGATATTCAAAAAAATAAAAACCCTCAATTTGATGAAGGTTTTTATTCTGATTTTGTTAGCAATATGCTTCGAAAGCTGCGGTAAGATTATTTGCGATCATTTCTGCTGAAGCGCCTTCAATGTTATGCCTTTCTAAAAAATGAACCAATTGGCCGTCTTTGAACAAAGCAATTGACGGCGAAGATGGAGGATAAGGAAGTAAGTGTTCACGTACTTTATTTACCGCATCATAATCAAAACCTGCAAATGAAGTTACCAGGTGATTCGGCTTTTTAGCGCTCGTTTCCACTGCGAGTAAAGCTCCCGGACGCGCGGTTCCTGCTGAACAACCACATACTGAATTAATTACAAATAAAGTGGTGCCGGGTTCATTTATCGCATTTTCAACCTGCTGTGAAGTTATTAGATCTTCAAAGCCATTTTCAGTTAATTCTCCTTTCATCGGAATTACTATTTCTGCTGGATACATATCTTTTTAATTTAAAATTTAGATTGCAAATTTACGATACTTACGGCTTCTAAAAGGCATCAATTTGTTTACGAAATTGGAAATTTTGTCATCAAAAGCCCGTCTGGGAGCCATTTTGTCTTAAAAAAGAATCAAAATTTCTGGTTTGTTGCATTGGTATTTAATTTGAACAGGTATAGAAAAATAAATTACAAAACCATTAAAAATAAAAACTATGACTACAGTAAGATTCAACCAGCCTTCATTAAAAACATGGGACAATTTTCTTGACAATTTATTAAACGATTCGCCTGCTCCCAAAACCAGCTTCAATTTTCCTCCGGTAAACATTATCGAAACAAACGACAATTATGAATTGGAAATAAATGCTGCAGGAAGGAAAAAAGAAGATTTCAAAATAACTGTGGATAAAAACATTCTTACAGTTTCTTTTGAAAAAAAGGAAGAAAAAAATGAAGGACAGCAAGAACTTAAAAAATTTATCAAAAAAGAATTTGTGCTTTCCTCTTTTAAAAGATCTTTTACACTGGATGAAAAAATAAATGCTGAAGATATTCAGGCTAAGTATGAAAACGGCATTTTATCCCTTACTCTTCCTAAAAAAGAAGAAGTAAAAGTGATGCCAAAAGAAATTGCCGTACAATAAAATTGTTGGTTTTGTATTGAGCAATTAAGTATCGAAAACCTTTTCAGAAGTGAGAAGGTTTTTTTTATTCTTTTAATTCAGACAGGCTACTACGACAGTAAAGCAACAAATAAAGCGAATTTGTATTTTACTTTTGTTTAAATTTTAAAGCACCTTATTTTTCTTTTTTCTTCAATAATTTTTCAGGAGAAGCCAAATCCAAAATAAACTGATCGGAAATTTCCAATGCAGTTTCTAGATCGGAAATTTCAACTTCTTCAGATGAATTCCTGTTCCTTTTGTACGATTTTACCATCAATACACACACAGGCGCTACTTTGGCAATTACTGCTGCGTCCTGTTCTGAGCCACATTCCAGGTTTATCAACTGAATGTTTTTTGCAGCAATACCATTAGACAAAAGTTTTCTGAATTTTTTATTACAAATAACCGGATCAGTTTCTTCAATCAACTTCCATTCAAAATAAATATTTCTTTTATCACAAATTTTTTCACACATGGAGTTGATCCTTTCATAAGCATCCGATAATAATTGTGGATTATCGCTTCTTATATCCAGCGTACAGTTTACTGATGCGGGAATCAGATTGGCAGATGAATCATCCACCTCTATTTTTCCAACCGTTGCAAGCAATTTTCTTTTTTCGCCGGACGCATATTTTTCTACGGACAAAATGAATTTAGCTGCCGCGCATAAAGCGTCTGCACGCATATTCATCGGTACAACTCCTGCCTCTCCAGTCTTTCCTGTAAATTTTATATCAATTCTTTTTTCTCCAAAAATAGAATACCCAAGGCCCACAGGAATATTTTGTTCATATAGAAAAGAGGCAGGTTCCATCTGCATTTCGAAATACCCCAACCAGTTTTCTGAATTAATGCTCTCCTCTTTAATTTTTTCGACATCATAATTCAGTGACTTCAACGCATTAGCCAGGCTGATACCTTCTCTATCTTCGAGCTGAAGAAACTTATTTTTGAAAGAACCGGCGACGACCCGGCTACCCATATAAGGGCAATTAAAACGGGCTCCTTCTGTATCACTAAAAGCAATGAGTTCGATATCGAAGGGGAGCAAAATATTTTTGGCAATCAGATTTTCCAACAGATCTATTCCCGATACGATTCCTAAAACACCATCATATTTGCCGGCTTTGATCTTCGTATCGAAATGTGATCCGATTACAAATGTTTTTGAAACGGCATACTTGCTTTTTAATTTTCCCCGGATGTTTCCAATATGATCTATACGTGTGTCCAAACCTGCATCACGCATCCAGGTTGCGATTTTATTACCACATTCTGCAAACGCTTTTGTACCAAACTGCCTTGCAACCCCGTGTTCTTTATCACTGTAAGTAGAAAGTTCGTTTATCCTTTCATTGATAAGCAAGGCTCTTTCTGAATAATTCTTCATGTTATTTTAAAAACTGACTCACAAGACTACAGCGCACTTGTGGTAATTTTTTTGTGCGAAGTAAATGAATTTTTATTACGGATAAATAAAATGCGCAGATTCGGGTGAAAATACGAAACAAGAATGTTCTTCTGTTTACTGTGTGTGTTTAAAATAAAATGCATCAAAATTGTGATTTTTGTTCGTTCTGGACGAATCATAATAAAAGCACGTTGAAAAATAAATGAATAATCAAAAAGACCATGGAAAATTGTTAGAAAAGATTAGCGGGAACCGGGGAATTATTTTTAAAATATGCAATTCTTATTGCAATAATAAAAATGACCGTGAAGATCTGGCGCAGGAAATTATGTACCAGCTTGTAAAATCATTTCATTCATTTAATGAAGAATTCAAATTTTCTACCTGGATGTATCGCGTGGCCTTGAATGTGGCCATTTCATTTTACCGGAAAAACAAAACAAATCTTATTTCTTTTGAAGAGAATCATGAACCGGAAGACAATGATCATCATTCTGCTGAATTGGAAAATAATATCAGCATCCTGGAGCAATTTATAAATAAGTTGAAAGAATTAGACAAAGCATTGATGCTGCTATACCTGGAATCAAAAAGCTATAAAGAAATCTCAGAAATATTAGGAATTACGGAAACAAACGTGGCAACTAAAATCAGCAGGATAAAAAATAATTTGAAACAAAAATTTTCAGCCTTCAATCAATAAAAAATGAACGATACCGAATTAAAAAATCTTTTAGAATCTTACAACCATCAGCTTGAAGAAGCAAAAGTTTTAAACCTTCAATCATGGGTTTTGAACCTGCAGTGTTTTGAAACTTTGCAAAAGCAATAAGCAAAATCGAAATTAATATCATTGAGCAATTTTAAAATCGTTGCTGTTATTTTAGGAATTGTATGGATTTTATTTTTAGGTTACCTGGTTTATGATTCCATGCAAATGACGAAAATATTTTTTGTCATTTCTGCCGCCGCGATTCTGATTTTTACCTTAGTAGCTATTGGGGTTTATCTTCATCATATTTACCTGATCAGCAAAATTAATAACAGCGAAAATGTATTAAAAACCCAGGAAACAATATCGCGGTTGCAATTATCAACTCTTCAGATTACCCGCATCCTTTTTTTGCAGGCGCCTTTTTATTGTACGTTTTGGTGGAATATGGAAATGATAAAAGGTTCGCCGCTTTCTTTTTGGCT
>JBQCFO010000193.1:0-2262 GCA_051959055.1 Ginsengibacter sp.
TGGCCTGTTTGAATTTCACCCCCTTGATCTTTAAAGTAAGCCGCAAGGTCTTTAGATATTTGTTGAGCGCCTCCCTTGGGAACGGGCGATGAATTAATATGTGCAACGGTATTTAAAACTAGGCCAACTGATGCAGTTGCAAGCTTATTTAACGGAAGAATCGAATGAGCAGCCATTCCTGCGAATAACGATTGCGCCGCATAGGAAGTGAAGTTATTTTTTGCAAAATTTCTTCCTGAACTGATTGCATAATATGCAAATCTTGCTTTTGTCTCGGTAAAACTGCTCATATGAAGCGGCCCAACAAACGCTGACCTCAAAGACGGCCACTCATTTACTAATGGAGAAAAAATTCTTTTATAATTATCTGCATCTTTACCTAATTGGGCAGCAGTCCTTTCTATTGAAGATTCAACCGTTACAGCAGAGCCATTATAAAATGGATGTGCAACCGCATATTCAGGTCGCAGGTATTCAAGCCCATATCTTTGAAGTTGTAATGATTTAAAAACAGGCGAATCTTCTCCCAGGGGATAAACAGCAGAGCATACATCATGAATAAAACCGGGAAGGGTTAATTCAGCAGAACACATACCACCGCCTAAAGTATCTTTCGCTTCCACAATCAAAACTGAAAGTCCACAGCGCTGTAAAGTAACGGCTGCCGCAAAACCATTAGGCCCGGAACCTACCACTATCGCGTCGTACTTTGTTTTCATTTGCTGGTGAAAGTTATATCATTTGTAAAATTGAAACTAATTTTTTGTAGTAATACTCAGGATTCAATTTCCTTTAAATTCTTTTGGCAACTTTCTTGTGGAAGCTTTTTTTCCAGTCAATCATTTATTCTGATGAATGAACTTGAAGTAAATAATCCCGCAGATAATTACTCAATAAATTTTGGAACGAGGCGTACTTACTGGCTCACCCGTTTTATGATTTTGAGGCTCCTGGGAATTATTTACGCGGTTGCATTCCTGGTTTTGATTAATGAAATTGTTCCACTCATTGGTTCTGATGGACTTACTCCTGTAAATCTTTATTTGAATGAAATAAAAAATGCACTTGGTTCAACCGGAACAGGATTTATGCGTTTACCTTCGATATTCTGGTTTTTTCATTCTGATACCTCGCTGGTCATCTTTGCATGGATTGGCTTTATTTTATCAGTTGTTGTTGTCGCTGGTTACGCCAATGTTCCCATGATGGCTATCCTTTGGTTTCTGTATATGTCATTCGTTCATGTAGGGCAGGAATGGTATGGATATGGTTGGGAAATACAACTTACTGAGACGGGATTTTTAGCCATTTTTCTTTGTCCCTTGCTCGAGATGCGGCCATTTCCAAAACACCCACCACCCTTTCTCATCATCGTTTTATTCCGCTGGCTTATTTTTCGTATTATGATGGGTTCAGGTTTAATAAAAATCCGGGGTGATGAAATATGGAGAAATGGAACGGCGCTTTATTATCAATTTGAAACGCAACCTATTCCCGGGCCTTTGAGCAGGTGGTTTCATTTTCTTCCGCATGCGGTTTTAAAAATTGGAGTATGGTTTAATTTCCTTGCGGAATTATTCGCTCCTTTATTTGTATTCTGGCCGCGGGTTGCACGCCATGTTGCCGGAGTGGTAATCGTTTTATTCCAAATTACCATTATTCTGAGTGGCAATCTTTCGTTTTTAAACTGGCTTACCATTGTGCCGGCATTAGCTTGTTTTGATGATGGATTCTGGTCAATGATATTACCGCATTCTTTGGTCAAAAAAGCAGAATTAGCAAATGAAAGCGCTACACCGTCGCGATCGATGCTTACGGCAGCATGGATTATAGCGTCATTGGTTTTGTTGCTTAGTGTTCAACCTGCGTTTAACTTGCTTTCACCCAGACAAATCATGAATACATCTTTTGACCCGTTCGATTTGGTAAATACGTACGGAGCATTTGGAACGGTCGGTGAGGAGCGCTACAATATCGTATTTGAAGGAACTGAAGATGAAAATCCGCCAGACAGCAGCGACTGGAAGCCTTATATTTACCGCGGCTTACCTGATTTATTAAATAAACGTCCTCCACAAATTGCGCCTTATCAATTGCATTTAGATTGGCAGATGTGGTTTGCAAGCATGGGCACACCCCAGGACTATCCGTGGACATATAACCTGATTTGGAAATTGCTACACAACGACCCGGAAATAACTGCTCTCTTTGCTTCAAATCCATTTAAAGCCAATCCGCCAAAATATATCAGGGCTGAATTAT
>JBQCFO010000194.1:0-2070 GCA_051959055.1 Ginsengibacter sp.
TACCCGATTCAGGGTAAAACACGAACTCCTGAAGAGAAGCGGTTTCTTGAAAAATAAATTTCCGGTTAATCCCGTTTACAAACAATATATCACTTTAGAGAATTGGAAAAAGGAGCGGGGTACATTTTTTTTTAAAAGCAAAGAAGATTTGAATTTTAGAAAAAATCCTTCACTGATCATTAAAGAAAGCTTTCAAAAAATAAAGGGAGGAAAATTTGTTTTTTTTAATAACCAGGAATTTATTATTGGAGAAAAATATGATTGGCTTACTAATCCGGATTCAAAATTTTCATACGATGTTAAAAAGCACTGGACAGAGATAGCAGATTATTCTAAGGAAGCAGGTGACATAAAATATGTTTGGGAAAAGTCGCGCTTTTCATATTTGTACGATGTTATCAGATACGATTACCATTTCGAGAAAGATTGTTCGGATTTTGTGTTTTCAGAAATATTATCGTGGATTAATTCTAATCCAATAAATCAGGGCCCGAATTACCGATGCAGCCCGGAAATTTCACTAAGAGTTTTAAACTGGACTTTTGCGCTCAATTATTACAGCAGCTCTCCTGATTTGACAGAGGAGATTTTTGATAAAATTCAGTTTTCTATTGTTTGGCAAATGGATCATGTTTATAAAAATATTGATTTTTCAAGGATTGCGGTTAGAAATAATCACGCAATTACCGAAACGCTCTCTTTGTATTTGATTGGGTTATTATATCCCCAATTCCCCGACTCAGAAAAGTGGAAGAACAAGGGAAAAAAGTGGTTTGAGGAAGAAATTGCTTATCAAATATATGAGGATGGAACGTTTCTTCAGTTTTCTATGAATTATCATAGAGTTGTTGTTCAGTTGTTGACCTGGGCAATTGTTTTATCAGAAAAAAATGGAGAAAACTTTTCTGATGTAGTTTATGAAAGAGCAAAAAGATCTATTCAGTTTTTAAGAACGTCTATGGTGGATGAAAACGGTCATCTGCCAAACTACGGCGCAAATGATGGAGCATTATTTTTTAAATTGAATAATGCCGGTTATAGAGATTACCGGCCGTCATTAAATGCATTGGCAAAAGCGCTAAAGATCGATTTGGGATTTGGAGAAACTGAAGACGAATCGTGGTATGGAATAGATAATAAACAAACAAATAAACGGATTCCTTATTTTGGGATTCATTCGTTTCATATTGGCGGATATTACATCATAAGAGAACCTGAAACGATCACTTTCATCAGATGCGGTAATCACAAAGACAGGCCTTCGCAGGCAGATAATTTGCATTTGGACATCTGGCATCAGGGAAAAAATATCCTGTTTGATGGCGGAAGTTATAAGTACAATACTTCACTTGATCTGCTAAATTATTTTATGGGCACTGCTTCCCATAATACCGTGATACTTGATGAATATAATCAGATGAAAAAGGGGGCCCGTTTTATTTGGTATAACTGGACTCAGGCAATTTTTTCAAAAACTGCTGAAACAGATGATTCTTATATTTTCGAAGGAGAAATTGCCGCTTTCACTTATTTAGATAAATTAATCCGTCATAAAAGAAAAATTACAAAACTGAAAAATAGATCCGAATGGATTGTTGAAGACTATATCATCAACAAGCCAGCGGGAACTACAATGAAACAACTTTTTCATCCGGAAGAATTAAATTCTTTTTCTTTTCATGCAATAGACGAAAGCGGAGCAGATGTAAAGCCGGTAGTCAAAAAAGGTTACCAAAGTAATTATTACGGAACCAAGGTTACCAAAGAATATTTTTCTTTTGACTCAAATTCCAATTTTATAAAAACCAGATTGACTGCGCAATGAATATACTGCTGATTCATCAATACTTTTTGGAAGAAGATGATGCAGGGGGCTCCAGGTGGAATGAAATGACCAAAACCTGGACGCAACTTGGCCATTCTGTTACCGTTGTAGCCGGAATGATGCATGCCAATGGAAGCGAAAAAAGGCCTGAATACAAAGGCATTTATTTTAAAAAGAAAATGCAGGGAAGTGTGAGTGTAATCCGCTGCCACGTGTCAGAATCTTATAATAAAAATTTTGTGGGT
>JBQCFO010000195.1:0-7615 GCA_051959055.1 Ginsengibacter sp.
AAATGGATATACTCCGGCATTCGGAAGAAGTTGGTAAGTTCCGGCTTTGACATGGCCAAAAAAGGTGAAACCTCAGCGATCGTTAACATCTTATAGTAAATAGTTTCATTAAAAATGTAACTTCAAACAAAAATGATGTAACAATGAAACAACGGCTAAATATGCTCACATTGGGAGTAAACGACTTGCAAAGATCCATGGAATTCTTTCAAAAGGGGTTAGGCTGGAAAACAAAGGGAATTGTAGGGACTGAATTTGAAAACGGTGCGGTAGTGCTTTTCGATCTTGACAATGGAATGATACTGAGCCTCTATGAAAGAAAAAATTTAGCCTGGGACAGCCACCTGGCATTGCAGCCTAAAAGCGCCGCCGAATTCTCTATTGGATATTTCGTGAACAATCGCAAAGAGGTTGACGCAATAATGGAACAGGCAAAAAAAGCAGGTGCCACAATTACCAAACCAGCACAAAAAGCTTTTTGGGGTGGTTATAATGGTTATTTTCAAGACATAGATGGGCACCTTTGGGAAATTGGTTATAATCCATCCTGGAAAGTTGAAGAATAAAGAAGAGAAGCAGGTTCCACAAAGAGTTCTTCCTAAAATTGAGACTTCGCAGAAACGCTTTAATTGCCTATCAGGGTACAACCAAATTCCAGGCATATTGAATTAGATTCCAAAAAACCTCAAAAGGATTACTCGATTCATTGTGATGCCCGTCACAAAGACAACAACACGAACTTTTATCATAAATACATGGCTTTCACAATCCCCGCCGGCATAAACGCCTTATTCATGGATTTTTGCAGGTTGCTGTTTTTATTAAAAAAATATTCAAGAGAAACAGCAGTTACAATAAGGCTTCCGGAGGGTGTAGGTGTGGGCAATGATATGATTTGTTCAGCAACCGGTTCGTTATTGTAAATAAATTTTAAAGAAGTACTGAAACCGCCGGTCGCTCCACCATGCTTCAAATCATAACCGCCTGTTGCAATATGGCATTTCACCGTAACGGTACCGGCAGGAGCCAAAATGTTTTTGGCAGGCACAAAGGCGGGTATTTTCATTTGCAGCATACCGCCAGCGATTTTCGTTACCTCAAGGGAAACCCTCCATCTTTCTGCGACCGTATCACCGTAAGTAAAGTTAAAGTCATTCAAAAAAGACACCGGATCGCATGGTTGCTGCGGATCAAGTCCGGATCGCAACCAGCTGAACAAATCAGACACCAGCCTCGTTTGCATTTTATTATCTGCCGGAAACGGGATCACCGGAAGAAGTTGTTGCCGGAGAATTTTTCCTGCACCAGATGCTTTGCCAAATTCGGTCGCACGCTTTTTCGTAGCTTTGGTTTGCCTGATACGGCCTGGTACAGAGCGCGCATAATATTTGTCGCCGCGCTTATAAAATACAATGTTTTGGATCCTTCCCGTAATCTGTAAATTAATTTGTGATGGCATAAAGAATTATAATTTATAATAATCATTAAAGCATCTTTTCAGGCTAATTAAACCGACAATAATCCATGGTTTAACTATGGCATCTTCATAGCAAAGCCCTACCATAGCCTGCTCAGGTCCGGCATAAGTCCGGCATATCCCGGACTTAACCCGGTGTCCGGTACAAGGAATCTCCTATGAAAACGTACGTAGAGTCAGTTTAGTATGGATTTGGGCTTGAACTGGCAGGTCAGGTTTATATTTTATCAGGAGGCAGACGTACAGATTTGTAAGTGTAAGGTTTTTTCAGAGAATTTTTAAGCCTTCTAACCTTAGTAACCCGATTGTAGGCTACTTCAGCCAACCTTATTCCATTATTTCCGCTTAATATTCAAAGGTAATAAGGTAGTATTCAGAGGGAGCGAACCTTGTTACTAAGGTGAATAAGGTTCAGATAAACGGTAATAAAAAATTCAAGGTGTAACCAGCAAACAAACAAATATCCCGCATTTCTATTCTGCTCACTTCATTATCACCATTCCTATTTCTTTTGTAAGCTGTATCTCCATCGTTTTCAGATGACTGTGTGTTTGTATCAACAGCATTTGCCGGTCGACAGAAGTTGTTTTTCCCAATTCTTCGGCATTCAGTCCTATTAGCTTTTTAATTTTTTTCAATTCAAGATAACGCAGGGTAGAGGCAATATCCGTTTTATAATTATCCTCTCTTTTCGGCACTTTCATATCATACTTTGCTTCCCAGCCATCGCTCACTTCATACGGAAATTCAATCAGGTTGGTAACAGCATTGCTCATTTGCAGATCTTCGCTATATAAAAAGCTTTTAGCAGTTGGTTCCAGTTTTTCTTCGTACCAGGTTTTATAATTTGCTACTATTTTTCTCAATATTTCATCTTCGATTGTATCTTCTTCCATAAAATCATACAACAAATAATCGGCAACTTTTTTGCCCTCTTCCCATTCATTCGAACCAAACTCCAGCAGGCATCTTACCAACGATCGCTCATGATATATTTCGTCTTTCATCCGTACACACGACTCCGGTTCTGCATTTGCCACTGTTGGAATTTCATTCCCCGCTTGTTGAAAAACTTTTTCTGTCTGAAAGATTTTCTTTTCTTCTTTGCTCAGCTTTTCTCTTAAAAATTTATTGACAAGATTATGCAAACCACCTTCGTCAATTTTTAAAATCTGAGCCGTTTTACGGATGTAATCTTCCTGTTTGGTAAAATCTTCGGCTTTATTAATTTTGGAAATAGATTCGGCAATGGTATTTACAACCTGCGATTTTTTATTGGTGTCATTTCCGGCTTCTGACAAATAAAATTCGAGCTGAAATAAAATAAAATCCTTTTTATTTTCTTTGATAAAACTGGTAAATGCAGCGGCGCCATATTTATTTACATAACTATCCGGATCTTCATTATCGGGAAGCAGTGCAAGCTGCACATTCAATCCTTCTTCCAAAGCGAGGTCGAGCCCGCGCATGGCTGCTTTCACGCCGGCAGCATCTCCATCATACAAAATCGTCAGGTTGGAAGTGTATTTTTTTATCAATCGCAACTGATCCGGAGTGAGCGAAGTTCCTCCACTGGCGACCACGTTTTCTATTCCTGCCTGGTGCAGCGAGACCACATCCGTGTAGCCTTCTACCAGCAGGCATTCATCGTTTTTATCAATTGCCTGCCGCGCAAACCAGGAGCCATATAAAATTTTACTTTTTACATAAATCTCATTTTCCGGTGTGTTGATGTATTTCGGCGCTTTATCATTTTTGCGGATGAGGCGCGCGCCAAATCCGGTAACTTTTCCGGATTGATTGTGAATGGGGAAAATAACCCGGCCGCGATAATTATCCTGCAAGCCGTTTTCTCTTTCAACAACCAATCCGGCTTTTTTTAAAAGATCTTTATTGAATTGTTTTTCAATGGCGGCTTTGGCAAAAGCATCGCGCGCTTCAGGATTATATCCTAATTCAAATCTTTTGATCGTTTCTTCCCTGAAACCTCTTTCTTTCAAATAACTCATTCCGACATTCAACCCTTCGTCAGTATCGAATAAAGTATCAGAAAAAAATTGCTGCGCAAATTTGTTAATGATATAAAGGCTATCTGCAGCCTGTTGTTGCTGCTTATATTCCGGGCTGGTTTCTTTCTCCTCAATTTCTACATTGTATTTTGCAGCCAGCCATTTCAGCGCTTCTACATAGCTGTATTTTTCATGCTCCATCAAAAAACTGATGGCATTACCGCTTTTGCCGCAGCCAAAGCATTTGTAAATCTCTTTAGACGGAGAAACCGTAAAAGAAGGAGATTTTTCATTGTGAAAAGGGCACAAACCGATATAATTTGTGCCTCTCTTTCTGAGTTTTACAAATGAATTGACAATCTCAATTATATCAATCCTGCTGACAATTTGTTGTATGGTCTCCTGGGGTATCATTTTTCTTCCTCTTAAAAAAAATCTATTAATGCAGACGTTAAAGTGTGGCGAAGAGAGAAATGACAGCAATGATTACAGCAATAATCGCTGTAACAACGATAGTCGTTACAAAATTTTTCATGGAAATGATCTTCATAATTATTTGTTTTTTGGTTATAAATCAGGTGCAAAATAAAAGTTTTATATTTTACCGGGTAAAGTTATAAATATCCTGATTCTTTGCCGTTAAAATGAGTGGGGTGCAATGAATTTTTCAATTGTTTATGAAAAAGACGATGCAGCACATTTGAGCTATTGACTGTCTTAGATGTAATTACTAACTTTATTTTTCTTTTTGAAAAAATACGAAATATCTTTTCCTGCTTTATGAGGCACATTGATACAAATAATGATTACCACCTGGCGAGACTGGTTGCTTTTGGGAATACGGATGCCTTCCGCGAATTATTTGACAAATACCGAAACAAAGTTTTTTCGATTGCCTACAAATTTACCAGCACTGAAGCTGCCGCTGAAGATCTGACGCAGGAAATTTTTATCAAAATCTGGTTGAATAAGGAAAAACTGACTGCAGTAAATCATTTCAATTCTTATCTCAATGCGATAGTCAAAAATCATGTTTTTAATTATTTAAGAAAAATGGCAGCTGAACAAAAGATGAAGGTAAAATTGTCGGTGGTCAGAGAAGAAAGCCACAGAGAAGCGGCTGATCCTGTTTGCTATAAAGAGCTTCAAAACCTGGTTTCTGAAGCGGTATCACAATTGCCTCCACAGCAAAAGAAGGTATATCAATTTAGCCGCCACGACGGCCTCAAACACGAAGAAATTGCTGCAAAAATGGGTATTTCGCGCTCTACGGTAAAAGGACACATGGTAGAAGCCCTGAATTATATCAGAAAATATTTAACTGCAAATGGTGAAATGATCCGGATTTTCACTATGCTCATTTTTTTGCCATTATAACCACTGTTAATTCTGTTTTCCTATCAGTTGCAAGTCTTTTTTTCAGCAAACAAAGAAAAAAGGCAGATTTGTATTTTAACCGGTCTTATTTTCAGATTTACAACCGGTATTGAAACGTGCATAGTCTGTTATTTACTAATTTCCTTGAGATAAGGGCTTTCAAAGCCTAACTTTTTTAACCCATCTATTATTTCAGGACAGCTCATAAAAAGTTTCCACAATAATCCGGTACGGTAATTTTCAATCATGACAACCTGGGGCCCCTGGTCAATGGCGAGGTATTTTTGCGGATACCAATCTGCTGTTGCACTAAAAGCATCATAAAACCCATAGTCTCCCCAAAGTACATTTTTCATGTCGTGATACCAATGGTTTATTGCCGCAATTGATTTTTCAGGTGTATATGGAATGGAAGAAATGGCTGCGGTAGGCGCTATCACGCCGAGATCTCTTTCTTCTGAAGGTGCGTGTCCGGAATATCCTTTTACCGAATAGCTGGAGGAGAGTCCCCAGCTATCAGCGCCGTATCCTTTGTAATGCAATGGATTTTTTACACACCATTCATAGTTGATCAATGCCTGGTTTACATTTTCTTTCCAATAATCGGCATATTCATCTTTTAATCCATGCGGGTCGAGGCCGAGATAAGAATAGTGTGCCCAAAACAATGGGCCTCCGCCGGGCGCACCCTGGTGATGTAACTGTAAGGTATATCCGAAATGTGTGGATGGAGATTTTATCTTTCCATTTTCTGCCCATCCTTCGTGGTACACTTCGGCGCGTACTCCATGAGTTGTAGAAGAGGCCGCCAAAATGTAGGCGACGAGGCATTCATTATATCCATGGATCGGAAAATTCATTTCCCAGCCGTAATCGGGGCTCCAATGCCAATACAATACATTTTTGCCGTTCGTGTACCAGTTCCAATCCACTTCTTTCCACAATTTGTCTATGCGTGCAGCCAACTGTTGCGCCTGTTGATCTTCCTTTTGTAAATATTGCCGTGCACACAAAAGCCCCTGCACGAGAAAGGCAGTTTCAACAATGTCGCCACCATTATCTTTTTTGCTGAATGGCTTTACTTTTCCTGTAGGGCCATGAAGCCAATGCGGCCATGCGCCATGAAAGCGATCTGCAGTTTCCAGGAAGCCGGTTATTTTTTCCAACCTTTCCACACCTTCTTTTTTTGTAATAAAACCCCGTTCAATGCCCGCGATGATTGCCATAATACCGAATCCGCCGCCTCCGGTTGTAACTACATCTTTATCATTCTGCGGGTAGATGCCGTCCATATTAATGCGTTCCCTTGCCAGTCCACTGTTGGGTTCTGCGCCATTCCAAAAATATTCAAAGGTTTGATGCTGAATAATCGTTAATAAAGAATCTGTTTGTGCAGAGTCAGAATTCGCCTTAAAAGTTTGTTTGCCGGATTTGCTGCCGGTGCATGAAGAAAAGATTGGAATAGCTACCAGTAAATAAAACGCGTATTTAAAAAATCTCATGATGATATAATTTGATTGTGGTAAAAGAAAAACTGGCGAAAAGTTTGAAACCGTTCAAAGTTCGTGCAACTAAATGAAAGGACTCGAAAAACCCAATAATTGTAATCCTTTCTTTACTTCCGGACAGCTCATAAATAGTTGCCATAGCAATCCGCTGCGATAATTCTCAATCATTACAATCTGCGGACCCTGGTCAATAGCAAGATAAGAGCCGGAATACCATGCTCCGTTATGATGAATCAAATCCAAAGAAAATGCATCTTTAAATCCATATTCGCCGAATAATTTATCGCCCAAAACGTAATAAAAAAACTTCAATGCCGCCCACGATTGATCGGGTGTATACGGAATGGAAGAAATCGCTGCTGTCGGAGCAATGAATCCAAGATCATTTGCCGGTGAGCTTGCCGCATATCCGTTTTTAATATTGCTTGCCGTCAGCCCCCAGGTCGAATCGCTGTATCCGAAATATTGATTCGGATTGGCCTTGCAATAATGGTAGTTTATCAGTGTGTGATTTTTGGTTTGTACTTCATAATTAGCGAATGCATCGTTGAGCCCATTTGGGTTTAATCCTAAAAATGAATAATGCTCGTAAAATAACGGTCCGCCCAGAGGAGATCCTAAGGGTAAAGTATAATTGTAGTAGTTGTTTCTATTTTTTATTCCCCCGCTTTTAGCCCAACCGTTGTCATATACTATTTTAGGAATCGGATAATTTTTTGAGGACGCTGCCAAAACGTACGTAATCAGGCATTCGTTCCAGCCCTGTATGGGCAGGTTCATTGCCCATCCTTTATCCGGGCTCCAATGCCAGTAAAGAATATTCTGATCATTTTGCCTGAACCAGCTCCATTCTACGCGGTCGACGATTGTATTGATGTCATTTCTCAGATTTACTTCATCATTTCCTGTACCATTGAAATATTGCCGGGCGCATAATAATCCTTCGACCAAAAATGATGTTTCGACCAAATCTGCTCCGTTATCATTTGGACTAAAGGGAATCACAGTGCCCGTGCTTCCATTCATCCAATGCGGAAAAGCGCCATGAAAGGTTTGCGCTTTATTTTTCAAAAAATCTGTCATCGTTTTCATCCGGGATAACACTTCTTCCCGGCTCTTAAAACCCCTGTCTGCCGCTACTATTAGAGCCAGCATACCAAATCCGCTGCCGCCGCTGGTTATAATATCAGCGTCATGGTCGGATCCTTCGCGCGCCAGCCCGGAAACCGGATGGGCAAAGTCCC
>JBQCFO010000196.1:0-3306 GCA_051959055.1 Ginsengibacter sp.
TAAGAGGAGATGTTGAGAACACCAGCAAAAATGTAAAGAACATATCGGATGAGGCAAAAATCCTGGATAACTCCGGAAAGGTAGTTAGACAAAAAATCCAAAAATTAAAACTCAATGCCGGTGCAAAGATGGCTTTCAAGCTGGATAATATCGCAATTGTGCAACCCCAGTTATGGTCGCCAGAAAATCCTTACCTGTACCGGGTGGAAGCCTCTATTATTGAACAGGGAAAAAATCCTGTAATATTGGATGCTGCAACGATCCCGGTCGGCGTGCGTTGGTTTAGCTTTGATGGGAATGGCTTTTACCTTAACGGGAAAAAATATCCATTAAACGGTGCAAACCGGCACCAGGACTTTAAAGGACAAGGCAATGCCCTTACCGATGATTATCATAGACAGGATTATGAACTGATCAAATCCATGGGCTTCAACTTTGTCCGTTTAGCACATTACCCGCAGGCTCCGGAAGTGTATCGCACCTGCGATGAGCTGGGCTTGTTGGTTTGGACAGAAATTCCGGTGGTGAATGAAGTCACGCCTACGGAGGCGTTTACGGAAAATTGTCTTCAGATGATGCGGGAACAAATCCGTCAGACTTATAATCATCCATCGGTTATTCTTTACGGATACATGAATGAAATTCTGATCAGGATGCTTTCCAATTCCCGTCTCAAAGAAGAACAACGCCAGCAGATAGCAACAGATACACGCAACCTGGCCCTGAAACTGGAGGCACTGACCAAACAAGAAGCACCGTATCACAATACCGTGATGGCCATTCACTACGAGGATGGTTATAATAAATACAATGTTTCTACCATTCCGGATGTGCTTGGTTATAACCTTTACTTTGGTTGGTATTATGAAGAAAGGGAGGACCTAACCCGATTCCTGAATGAAGAACACAAGCGATTCCCGAACCGCCCCATTATTGTTTCTGAGATCGGCGCGGATGCTGATTTTCACAATCATACGGAAATACCGCGTTCCTGGGATTTTTCACAGGAGTACCAGGTAGTATTTTACCATTCAGCACTTAAACAGATGGGAGCATTGGATTACCTCGCCGGATATGCAATATGGAATTTTGCTGATTTTGGCGCGGAAAACCGCACTGAGGCTACGCCGTTCATTAATAAGAAAGGAATTGTGGGTTATGATCGTCGCGAGAAGGAAGTAGCGTCGCTTTACAAAGCTAATTTGTTGACCACTCCCATCGTCTATATCGCCGCACATAATTACACCAAACGGGAAGGATTAGAAACTTCAAAAGGCGTATGTAACAATCACATCAACGTCTTCTCAAATGGCAAACGTGTTGAGCTGAAGCTGAATGGAAAATCCTTAGGTCAAAAAGAGTTGGATGGAAATATGTCTGGCTTCGATGTGCCTTTTGCCAATGGACTGAACCGGCTCGAGGCTGTTGATGACAGAGGGGTGAAAGATGAAGTTTCTATACAGTTTCATATTGTGCCTGTAGATCTGAAAGAATTAGATGAAGTAGACCTGGCCATCAATGTGGGGTCGTACCAGTCGTTCATTACTCCAAATACAGAGGTAATCTGGAACCCGGATCGTGAATATGTAAAAGGAAGCTGGGGACGGATTGGCGGGGCAATCAAAGAAAAAAATGATCGTCAGTTCAAAGTAGGTATTTCGCAAAATATCTTAGGCACCGATTTCAATTCGCTCTATCAAACCTTTGTAGAAGGAATCGAAAAGTATCGTTTTGATGTGAAAGACGGCGTTTATCGCATTACCTTATGTTTTGTTGAAAGCAATCCTAAGAGCCCCACCGAAGATCTCGTTTATAACTTGTCAGGCTCGGATACATCGGCAGCTCCGGCTGGAGTTAGGCAATTCAGCGTGAGTGTAAATAGCGCTTCGGTGATCGACAATCTTAATCTTGCACGCGACTATGGAAATCTTCGTGCCGTTGAATTTAAGACAGATGCGAAAGCGATAAACGGAACAGGAATTGAAGTGGAATTTACACCGGGTCTTGGAAAAACAACATTGAGCGGCATTCGGATACAGCGGATTAAATAGGACTTGAACATTAACTCAGAGATAGTTCTTGTTTTCAAAAAATTTTGATAACAGTTAATTCCTCCTCCTCGTGCTTTGATTAATGGCCTTTGCAAATGATCTCCATCAGAAACAGGACAATCTGATCCAGGGATTCAAGTTCAAGAATAGCGGGAATAAATTCATCAGAAATTCCCTGGATTCTGTGTGAACCAATTTTAGAACCAGCCGAACGTGTGGGTAATTCTAGTGGCTCGAGCGGATGAATTTTCAACGCATGATTTCTTCTTTTTAAGTGGTTACCCACGCTCATCATGGTTCTCCGGTACCCAACCAACAAAAGCATCCGGTGTAAGATCAATAGATTGCAACTGCATCCATCCTTTGCGGTTGCGTTTTCATGCACTTCGGCGTTGTAACAATTTCCAAATTGTTTGGAAAAAAATATTTTTATTGTCAACAGCCATGTGTTCACTCAGGGCGATGCCGCCGAGGAACCCTTCCTGCTCTTTCGACACCAGGATGATTTCTGCATCCAAACTTTTGATAATATCTTTTCCTTCTTTGCTCAACAAGTCGGGCATGATAATAACATCATAATTTCTAAAAGCCGTTTGCCTCCACAATAGTCAATAGCACTGCTATATTTCCATTCTTCCTGCTTTGTAACAAATCCTGCTTCGACAGGATTATAATACCAGTGTTAAAGCAATAATACCACCAGAAGAGTGAAAAATTTTGGTTTCATAGTTCTTAGTACATGGAAATTTTGCAGGCTCACTAATGCCAATACCACGTAATCAACCTCATTCAGATCTAAAATCTTCCTTAATCAATCAAATGTATTGTTTTCCGATTTTTTTCACCTTTCAGGCGTTCGTTTTCTTGACTGCTAAATTTGACCTTTGTTATCTGGGTCAAAATTCACTATCCATTCAATACCGTATTTGTCTCTGAAACAACCAAAATAAGAACCCCAGGGACTATCTCCAATAGCTCCTTCTATCTGACCTCCTGCTGAAAGTCCATTAAATAACCTGTCTGCTTCTTCCTTGCTTTCTGCGCTGATTACGATTTTACTTCTGTTCTCATTTTCATTTGTCCGGCCCATACTTTCCGGAACATCATTTCCCATCAACATATTACTTTTACCGATTGGTAAAGCGATATGCATGATTTTATTTTCTTCTCTTTCTGATACCGGAAATTCGGGGCTTGCAAGGTCTTTGAAACGCATAATATTTGCAAACTCTCCGCCAAATACTGATTTATAAAA
>JBQCFO010000197.1:0-3035 GCA_051959055.1 Ginsengibacter sp.
TTATCATTATTTTTCTTGCAAAACATTTTCCCCGCGAAAGGCCGGGTAACTAACTGTTAGCTGATTTAATTTAAATGGGATGTTCCTGTATATTAATCAGGCAACACCTTCACCATAATATTTTTAAAATATACCGTGCTGCCCGGATCATGGCCCTGTAAGGCAAAGGTGCCACTTGAATCAATTGGCCCTTTTTTATCAGGCGGCGGCACATTCGTTGGCTGCGTATAATCAACAACCGTTTTATCATTAATTTTTATAACTACGTGGTTGCCGGTAACCTTAATATATTCAGTAAACCAAACATTGTCCGGTGCCACCACTTCTTTCACATCGTCGATGCCGTATAAGCTGCCGGTACGCCGCCAGTCAGTATGCGAATTATTTACCTGCACTTCGTAACCAACCTGCGGCCAGCCGCCTTGCTGAAAAGTCGTATGAAAATAAATACCTGAATTGGAAGGAGGCTTCGTCATTACGTCTGCTTTAAATTCAAAATTTTTAAAGCTGTGATTGTTTACGTTCCCTTCATAAAACAGATGAGCCGTGTTGCCATTTACTTTAATCATACCACTATCCACGCTGAATGTAGATGCATTATCGCCAACCTTCCAGTCGTTTAAGGTTTTACCATCGAATAATGAAACCCATTGCTGCGCCTTCGTTACATGAAAGAATAGCAGGGCAATAAAAGCGAAACAAACGCTGGTTGATTTCATTTTAAACCATTTTATAATGCTAAAGTATTAAAAATATACCTATACTATCTTTAAAATGATGAAATAAAGAAAGAATTGTTCTCCTGGTTCTGTCACGGCACCTAAGCGCTGCGGGCATAATTTGCAAGCCTCCGCTTGCTCAGTAAACAAACAATTATCTTCATTTTCTCTTCTCAAATTTTTCTTGTCAACCGAATTTATTTTTCTAAAATGAAGATATACTCACCAGGAGCACAAGCGGACGCTTTACTACCTTGTGCCAAAATCGGGTAATTAATTTGCTGCTTAGCTGATATGCTAATGTGCTGAGAGAAGTTCAAAATTCGACATTAAAAAATGAGAATACAGTTATTATAAGGAATAGCGTCATTTCTCTTCGTGAAGCCTTGTGCCCTTTGTGGCTTTGTGTGAAACAGTTTTTAAACTTATTTTTCATCCTTGCCGGCCGCAAGAATTGTTTTTTGAATACGAAGGCCCGAAGAACACTAAGAAGCACAAAGCATAAGATGCCAAATTGCTTTTTGCCATTTAGCAAAAATTTTACTGCGTTCTCTTTCCCATACTTCGCAGACCTTATTTAGGCCCTTAGTGGATATAATAGAACCTTACAGCAAAGTCTTTTCACTTACCCACTAAAAAAAATTTTCAGTTCGTATAAAATAATTTTAGCTTAGCTTTCAGTAATCAAATCATTCCCGTCCCCCTGATAATGTTGATACTATTTGGGATATCTCCAAACTGTACCGGGGTTAACCTTTACTGAATTTTATTCTTATTGAAATGTTTTTGAAGCCCGTTGGGGGCTTTATTGGTTTTGCCGTGCGCACCTCTTGAGAATTATTAAAGAGATGATCTGTTTAAAAAAAGTCACTTTACGACAGCAAGTTTACCATGCAATTAAAAAAAGAAAAGATTGATCTAAATAAAATTCTACCGAAAAAGATCGTTGGTTTTATAACACCCTTCTGCAACAATCTGAACATTCAAAACTGCAAATAGAATTAATGGAAGTCCACCACCACCCACACGTAGAAAAGAAAGGATTCAAAGAATATTTTTTGGAATTCTTAATGATCTTCCTGGCGGTTACGCTTGGCTTTTTTGCAGAAACACTTCGTGAAAAAATTTCTGAAAATTCACAGGCAAAGGAATTGGCGAAAAACTTATACAAAGAAATTTTTTCAGACTCAGTTACTATTCATCAAAAAATATTGGGAAGGCTTGAAAAAGAAGATTTTATAAAATATTTTGTGCAGTACGTTCAGGACAGTGATCTGGTAAATCTTTCTCCAAACTTCTATCCCGCTTTTACTTCAACTTTTGTCAGCACCCTAACGATAGTATTTCAGCCAAAAGACGGGGTTCTGAATCAGCTTACCAATTCAGGAGCATTGCGCTATTTTAGAAGTAGCCGGCTGCAGGCAGAAATCGGTAACATCAGCGTTGATATTGCTAACCTGAGAAAAGGAAACGATGAAGAAGAGGCCTACCGGGAAACAAAAATGCATTCATTTCTTATTGCTCATTATGACTACAAATGGTTTGAAACATTAGCAGCGATGGCGCAACAAAAACTGAATAATCCATATATAGAAAGTTGGTATAAAAAGCTGGATTTATCGACGATAAAAAAACCTGGGATAATAAATATTGCACAATTTAACCGGCAGGAAGCTGCTAATATAGCTTCCGAATACCTGGTTATTATCAGGGGATTTCGCCTGATATTATACAACCAATATGTAAAATCTAATCATGCATTACTTGAGACATTAAGAAATGAATATCATATAAAATAATAACAAGGTAAACAATCAAATGGAAGTACATCATCACCCACAGATAGAAAAGAAAAATTTCAAGGAATATTTCCTGGAGTTCTTAATGATATTCCTGGCGGTAACAATGGGATTTTTTGCGGAAAATATAAGAGAGGGCATCACCAACAGGAAGAAAGAAAAACAGTATATGGTGTTACTGGAGCAGGATTTAAAAAAAGATACAGCAGCCCTGCATTATAGCATTCGAAGGTTGAATAGAGATTTCAGCAGTGAAGACAGTATCATATCGTTGTTTGCCGAAAATAAATTGGGCGAAAGAAATGACAGTACCCTCGTTTTTCTATTCATTACTTCGGGGCTCAGTGTAGATATTGTCTTCAACGACCGTGCAGCTACACAACTAAAGAACTCAGATGCGATGAGATTGATAAGGCATAGGGATGTTGCCGAAAATATTCTTCAGTACTGGAATAATCAGATCCGCATAAACCAGATACACGACCGGTTTGAGAATCAGCGTTTGCAACATCACCAG
>JBQCFO010000198.1:0-4580 GCA_051959055.1 Ginsengibacter sp.
TTTAAAGTTTAAAGTTAACAATCATGTTGATGCGGCCCGTCCTGGGTGAATTTCCTGAAACCTGTTTGAAAAGTACAATAATAAACGATTTGATATTAGAGGAATTTCTGTTGATAATAAAGCAGACAGAATTGCGTAAAAAAATGTTATCAAACAATATGGGCTTCCCTGGAAAGAATATCTTGATCTGGATGGTTTTGAAGCTGCCAAATTAGATATAGACGCATTCCCGACCAATTTTTTACTAAATGAAAAGGAGAAATTATCAAAAAGAACATTAAACCGAATGAATTGAAAAAATTATTAGAAGAAAGATTAAAATAAAGAAGTACGACTGTCATAAGTTTTGCAACACAAGGGATGCCTATCGCGTCATTTTATATTGGTCCCAAACAAGCTATAATTATTGTTTGCGTCAACCGTAAAAAATTGAATCTGTGTATAAGCTATGAGCCATTTGAGAATAAAGAGAGAAGCTGTCTTTTAAGACTTGTATTTTTGAATAATTTGTAGCTCCGGATCCATTGGTTTTAAGTTTTCCTTCACTACCGGTAACAATCTTTCGCAATCCTTTAAGAAAATATTCTTTTAATTTCATCTCTCAAATTGAATTGTGTTTTAATTGTGTCGTACTAGTTAATCATCTAATCATTTTCTGCGTATAGAAACAGTTTTACTTTAACTATAGCAACGGGCATCAAAAAATTCTACCTGAAAGATTTTAAGGAAAAGTTGTGAATGACTGGAGAGGCCATATGCTTCGGTTTGGTCAAACACAACAATTATAACGATTAAAACAGGAGCCCATGCCCGCAACAACAAAAGCTACGTTCTGGCAAAGAACCGGCGTGCAAAGCTGGTTTTTGAAAAAAGAAACCAGTTATACCGAAACGGTTTCCATGACGCCGGACCTCGTGTACAGGTATATCATTGAAAAATTCAAAGATTCGATTGCCGAACTGTCCTTTGCAGACCGGATCATATTTTACCATGAATACATCATCTGCTTCAGCCCGCCCGATTACAACAAATTCATGGATAATAACCGGGGCATATTTTCCCTTATCATCAAAGAATCTGTGAAAGCTTTCTACGGCATACTCCAGGAGTACAGGCAGAAAGGAAAAAAAGTTACGAACTCTGCCAACAAATGGGTGTTTCGCTTTGTATCTCACCCGGATTACGAAAAAGGTGATAAAAGCTTTATAGGAAAACTTCTTCCCGGCAATGCCTACAGAGGGGAAGAAAATTTGCGTGTCACCTTTATCCCGCGTCAAACCGGTATTGCACAAACCTTTGATATTGCTGACGAAATATTGAAAGACTTTACCTACTACAGCGATGGCTACTACGAAATTCCCTGGGAGGAAAGGCTTGTGCCGGGCGATCGAAACGAAGTCAGCCAGTCAAAATATTTTGCCCGCATGGAAGCAACACTCCCTGAAAAAGAATATGCCGGCAAAAAGATTGAATATCTCATTAAAGAAGAAAATTTTCTCATTTGCGGAATTGATGAGAAGCCGAACAGGCCGGGCGTTTTTTGTATCCCCTCAGACTGGGTATCTACCCCACATTTGTCTGTCCGATATGATAAGACGGCTGATAAATTTTATATCGCATCCTTTGGCGAGAAGACTTTAGTGAATGAGAACGAGGTGACAAAAAGTAGTTCCAATTCACCGGTGTGGACAGTACTTCCTATGAACTCGAGGATCGTGCTCAACGGCATCATATCAATCAACCTATTCAAAGTATAAAATGGATTCATTGTTAGCGATAGGATTGTTGGTGATCAGCATTGTATTGCTGATCGCAAATTTTTCTGACATTAAGCAAACGCACAATAATGGCTGAATACTTTTATGGTATAACTGACAAGGGCAAACGCCGGGAAAAGAACGAGGATATTTTCTTTGCCCGGGAAATTCCGGGCACCCCGTTACTCATTTGTGGTGTTATCGACGGTGTGGGAGGTTACCAGGGCGGTGATATTGCCGCAGAGATTGCGCGTTCCATAATATTGGAAAGCCTGGAAACTATTTCGGGCGATCACGTTATCGAATCGCTTCGCCAGGCCATCATCGCAGCCAATAAAAAAATAATCGAAGCCAAAAAGGAAGAACCTGCCAATGAACTGATGGCGTGCGTACTTACCTGCGTGGTGGCTAATAAAAAAAATCATATCTGCCGGTATGCGCATGTCGGCGATACCCGCATCTACCTGCTGAGGGATCATTTTCTTGTAAAACTATCCAAAGACCATTCGGTCGTTGGCTTTTTGGAAGAATCCGGAAGGTTGTCAGAAGAGGAGGCTATGCGCCATCCAAGACGTAATGAAATTAATAAAGCCCTTGGATTCGAAGAAGACATCAGTTCACCTGAAGATTTTATAGAGACCGGCGAATCGCCGTTCCTGCCGGGAGACCAACTTCTTCTTTGCAGCGATGGCCTGACGGATATGATCAGCTCAGAAGTGATCATGAGTATATTAACTTCAGAAAAAGATATTTCGTCAAAAGCCCGGTCATTAATAAACGCTGCGAACGAAGCAGGTGGCCATGATAATATTACTGTAGTACTGGTGATCAATGATAACCCATCCAAACAAAAGCCGGAGCCTGTAGCGGTGGAAAGAAAAAATGCAGAAACCGTTATCCCTGTTACTACAAACGAAGCCGCACCCAAAACTGAACTAAGGCGGCCTAAGAAGAAGAACCGAAGGCTCATTGCATTCATGGTAATTATTTTCATAGGGCTGGGAGGCGTATCGCTCACCGCGGCCTTCCTGAAAAATAAAAAGACGGCCATCACTAATCCTGTGCCTTTCAAAATAGCGAAGCAGCAGGATCATCAATTCACTGAATTGATCGCCCATGTGGGTAATACATCGAAAGGTTATTCGCTGCCGCCGGGTAAAGCTGTTATTACAGTGAATGCTCCCGTGACCCTATCGAAAGATACCTTTTACCTGCGCGGTAATGGTGCTGTGTTCATGCCCGACAGTTTGTATAAAGGGCCGGCTTTTATCATTGATCCTACAGCAAAAAATATTGTGCTTGATAGTGTAGTATTTCAAAATTTCGATGTAGGGCTCGTGGTCGAAAAGAATAATATCACGTTCAGGCGTGTACGCTTTATCAATTGCCGTATTCCTGTACAATATTTAGTGGCATTCAGGGATTCCGTGATATCAGGCAAATTCAAAGATTCCATTTTCATCACCCGGCCAAAATCCAAATAACGTATGACGAATTCCGGCTCATGGCTTAAAAACAGAAATGCAGAACGGACCTGCCTTTTACTCACAGGCCTCATCATGGCATTCCTGTTTTCGAAAATGTTTTCGGTGTTGCAACGTGATTTTGCAGAAGTGAAGACGCGCCTGGCGAACGGAACCATGATCAACCTGAATGATGATAAGCCAGGGGAAAGGATGAAAGAGGTATTGGAAAAAGGAATGTATTTCGAAGATCCAAAAGACATTTCCTTCATTGCCACCACAGTGGCTGCTGCAAAAAAACGGGGAACGGAGATTAATAATGCAGGCACGTTAAATAAAGCGCACTATCTCGTCAATGCTGACGAGGCCTTTTCACAGGGCGGAGTATCTTTCAAAAAGCGGGTGGAACTCTCCAGAGATTTACTTGGCTTTTCTAAAGACGATTCCATGTCATTTACAAAGGAAATGCAGCATCCCATGCAGGTTGCTGCACAAACCGGCGTAGGATTAGGAACCGGTACTATTTCAGGGACCGTAAAAAACCACAGCGACCATCCGGTACAAGGTGCCTTGCTGAGACTCCGGCTGCTGGTTCCGCAGGACAATACCGATGCATTTGGTGATGACGACAACGATATCATACAGTTTAAGAACGGTGTGCGTAAAGTACTCTACCGGGATACGACAAAAAAGCTACAACTGCTGTCGTTCAATGCGTATGCCCGTACCGATGCTGCCGGAAACTTTTTATTTTCAGGCCTGCCGGTAAACAAATCTTATGATTTACTTCCTTTGCAGCCCGGTTATGAATTCGGCCCTTCGAAGGGAGTTGAAAAACTTGACGGCAGCGCTGCGTTTCATTTTGTACAATCGCCGCACACTTTGAAACTTTTTTCGACACAGGATTTTAATAACCTGAAAAAAGAAAAGGCATTTATTGTAAGGACACCGGAAGAGGTGACTTACTGGTTTCGCATCATCGTGATCACCTTTTTTGCTTCCTTCCTGTTGCTGCATCTCCTTTTGTCCATTCGCTCACCGGGCGCCGATCAATTGCTGCTGCCGCTGCTAATGATACTGACGGGCCTTTCCTTTATCGCATTATTCAGTCTCCAGGACCCCTTAAGAGACCGGTTTCTTGTGAAGAGCAGCTTTATTTATTTCTGCATAGTAATGTGCGCCATAGCGGCGTTCCAGTTTATCAACCTGAAAAAGTTTACGCCTGATTCGGGATTCTTCCGCCTGTTTATTTTTAAAAATGAAAGAAGCGCTGCCAATGGCTGGCCGTGGGCGGTTGCAGCGATGGGATTGCTGGGTCTTACCATCCTGTTTGGCACCGGCCCGGAGGGCAGCGGTGTTA
>JBQCFO010000199.1:0-2923 GCA_051959055.1 Ginsengibacter sp.
CTTTTATTAAGCGGTTTATTGCAGGAAGATGAACCGGAGATCCTTTCCAATGTTTATTTGTCTTCATTAAAACATAAGTCTGCCAATATTAAGGCACAGTGGATAGAAATGAATTTTGAGAAAATATCTGAATAAAATCTATCTGGTGAGCAGGAAATAAAAGCATTTTAAAATTGGGTGCAGGAGACATGATTTTTTACTTTATCCTTGTCTACCAAGTATCTGGATGAGCAAGAGGGAAATAATTAATTTTTGTTATAAACGGTAAAATGAGCAGTTGAATGGCAGATGTTTGCTTATATTTGTTCTCCCTATATAACGATTGTGCATGATTGAAATGTTATTAATAGTACTTGCCTACCTTATCGGATCTATACCCACATCCGTTTGGGTGAGTAAACATTTTTTCGGAATTGATATCCGTGATTTTGGCAGTGGCAATGCCGGCGCTACCAATACATACAGGGTTTTAGGTCCTAAATGGGGAACTTTTGTAATGGCCGCCGACATGATCAAAGGCGTCATCGCCACTTCTCTTTATATTTTCCTGCCTTATTATCTGGGTGACGACTGGGCCAGAACCAACCTGATGATTGGTTTGGGGCTTGCCGCGGTTTTAGGCCATATTTTTCCTATTTGGGCCGATTTTAAAGGCGGAAAAGGTGTGGCTACTTTATTTGGAATGGTATTAGCCATTCAGCCGCTCGTTGCAGCATGTTGTATCGGCGTATTTTTATTGGTATTATTTTTAACCCGTTTTGTTTCATTAAGTTCTATTTTATCCAGCATCGCTTTTGCCGTATTCATCCTTTTTATTTTCAATGATGATGTAACTTCTTATCGGATCTTTTCCGTAGCAGTGGCATTGATGGTTATTCTTACACATCAGAAGAATATCAATCGTCTGCTCAAAGGCACGGAAAGCAAAGTACCCATGCTCAAACACCGCGATCGCCGGCGGGAAAGAAGGAAAGATCATTAAATTATTATTTCCCATTTATTTATTGATGAATTTTTTTGGTATAGATATTGAATCTATCATTGAAATTTCGCATTATTATGAAGATTAGAATCATAGCATTATCCGTTATTATTTTTTCTTTTGCGGTTGCCTGCAGCAGAAATGCCATTACGGGAAGAAATCAATTGAGCCTGGTTCCGGAGTCTGAACTGGAAGCAACTGCCGTGCAGCAATACAAGCAATTTTTATCTCAAAATAAAGTGGTGATCAGTACCAATAACAAAGATGCGGAAATGGTACGTCGCGTGGGGTCGCGTATTGCAAATGCGATCACGCAATATTATAAAGAAAGGGGTGTGGCAAATGAATTATCCGGTTATAAATGGGAATTTAACCTGGTTGAGAATAAGGAAGTGAATGCCTGGTGTATGCCCGGTGGAAAAGTGGTGGTTTATACCGGAATTTTGCCGGTAACACAAAATGAAGCCGCATTGGCCATTGTACTGGGGCATGAAATTACCCATGCCGTTGCAGGCCACGGTCGCGAAAGAATGAGCCAGGAATTACTGGCTCAAGGAATTCAGGTGGCCGGGAACGTGGCTTTAGGCAGTAATTCCAAAGCTGTAAATATCTTTAATACCGTATATGCGCCTACTGCTCAGATAGGGGTTTTGCTTCCCAATTCGAGAAGCCAGGAACTGGAAGCCGATCATTATGGGTTGATCTTTGCCGCAATGGCTGGCTACAATCCGCGCGAAGCCATTCCATTCTGGACAAGAATGGCTAATCTTTCAGGTTCCGGATCAAAACCGCCGGTTTTTTTAAGCACGCACCCGGAAGATGCGCAAAGGATCCAGAAACTGCAGGAGCTGATGCCGGAAGCGTTGAAATATTATAAACCGGTTTCAAATTAATCGCCGGATTGTTGTAAATTATTCAAAAATTTACTGAATCCTTTGACAAGAGTTTGCAATCCGGTTAATTTTTCGTACATTTGCATTTGATTTTAATTCACCTTAATTAATTTAAGGATGCCTATGCAAAGTTTGTTTGAAAAATTACAATTAAAAGACGAAAAGAACCTCCTCATACAGGGGCTTCCCTCTTCCATCGAAAAGCAATTTGTTAAGCTGTATTACTCTAAAAACGTAACACCTTTACTTCGAAGCAAAAAAATTGATTTCGCACTCATCTTTGCACTCAGTGTGCGGCAAATGAACAATATTTTAAAAGACGTTTTTCCTGCCTTGCATGCTGAAAGCAAGTTATGGGTCGCTTATCCAAAAGCTACCAGTAAAATTGTAAGCGATCTGAACCGGGATCAAAGCTGGGAAATACTTACAGACAATGGATACGAATCTGTACGACTTGTAGCATTGGATCATGTATGGTCCTGTATGCGTTTTAAAAAAACTGAAGCCATACCTGCCTTTGCCGATGTAAAACCTGCAAAAATGAAGGGAGTGGATTTTGATAAAAAGCTGGTAGTAGCGCCGGTAGAACTGGAGTCCTATTTTATCAAACATACCAAAGCAAAAGAATTCTTTACTTCGCTTTCATTTACCAATCAGAAAGAGTATGTGAGCTGGATTGAAGGCGCCAAAAAAACAGAAACCCGGCAAAGAAGACTGGAAGCAGCAATGGAAAAATTACTTGCCGGAAAAAGAAATCCTTCTGAAAAATAATTTATTTGATTTAGATAAAATGCTTTCTCTCAAAAAGGGGAAGCATTTTTTATTTATACTGTATAAAGGGAGCATCAGCTCTTTAGTTTTGCCCAAAAACTCACGGGAAAAGCAATTTCAAATTCCCCGAAATCTCAAAATTTCAAAATCCTGGACCACAAATCCTAAATCACAAATCCCCAAACTTTCAATATTCTTTCCTTTTCAACACCATCCTTTTATTAACTTAGCGGCATGAGTAAAAAATTATTTTTGCTGGATGCAATGGCATTGATTT
>JBQCFO010000200.1:0-3453 GCA_051959055.1 Ginsengibacter sp.
CAAAAACCAATCCGTACACTGCCTGCACAATTGCAGAATCTATTGTAATCTGATCAGCTCCATGCTTTTGCAACCATTGCCTGTAATCCAAATTATTAATTTCGTCAAAACCTTTCCCAATAATATTATCATCAATCATTCCTTTTACCGTCACTACCCCCAGATCGGCCATTATGAAAAATCTGCGCAAAGAAGTTTCCGAATTTTGTATATCCCCTGTCATTTTTTTGAGCCAGGCTATCAAATCGTTTAGTATATTTTTCAACAACGAATAACTCCTGTTATTTGCTGCTATTGAAGCAGAAGAAGTGAGCAATTTTCCCGCGTCTGTGTAGTTTGCTTTTGCAGCAGTAATTACCGGACTGTATTTTTGTTTCAAAAGACTGATGCTTTCAGTATCAGCCATAATCTTTGCTTTTACTTCAGGGGTTGTTTCTGCGCTAAATTCCTTCTCTTTCTGACTTATCCAGTTTACAATTCTTATAATATAGTCTTCTATAGAAGGTGGAGAAGTGGAAATGCCGGGAGTAAGATCATTGCTCCATAATTTAAAGGGCCAATGTAACCATTGACCGTTGACCTGTTCCTCAAGACATATAAAATCGTATCCCGTAAATGCTTCCTCCCACGTTGCCAACGGAGTGCCGGGTTGCCGGTTGTTGGCCTCATAAACCTGTTGGATTACATCAAAAGCATTGTCATAAAAACCAAACCATAGATGAAGGCCATGTTCTTCGATCCTATCGCCAACTGAAGTATTTCTGCCACTTGCACCTTTTCCTCCCAACCTCCAGCCTATCTGGTAAACCGTAATATCGTATTTTGTTTGCCATAAGGGATCTGAGGTGAGTTGAAAAACAGAAGTCAACGATCCCATTCCTCCGCCTAAAACTGCTATTTTTTGGATTGACATTTTTGTTTTATTAGAATTTGATAAATTCAATATATGAGAGTTTCCAATTGTAATTCATTTGAAAAGAGCCCAGGGGGTTTTCCGTTATGGCAGGGGAATTGATCAGTCCTGATGGCATGAACTGGCAGGCTGAATTGCTAACCTCAATTGCTGCCGGAGCTATATCAATGTTTTCAAAAAAGATCTTGTAAATAGAACTAACATACCCATAAGGCCCATGTTCAATTACCGGCAACTGCAGTATGGGTGTAATCGTTTGAAAATTCGGAATTGTAGTATTCGGTTGCAGAATTCCCATTATAGGCGTTGCACCCGAAAGTAGCGGAGTGCCAGCGTTTTCCTCCATTACGAAAAACAACAATGGTTTTACAGAAAATCCTGCCATTTGTTTATTAAATTCCCAGAAAATTCTTCCACCCATTACAGCGAGCAGGCTATTCAGATAGAGAATCGGTAAATAACAATATGGCGCCCTGCTATTATATTGCGGTTCTTTAAACTGAACATATGGAAGCATCACTATAAATTCAAAATAGTTCAGATTGAGTGCAGCGTCTGATGCTACTGCAATTCTTCTCAGGTTTGGATTTGACTTCAGCCATGTATTATTAAACATGAGCAAAAGAGGGTGCTGTCCTTCAGGCGTATATTCCTGGGGAGCTAAAACAAGATCATCGGGCAAAAGCGATTGTAAAAAATCGGAAGCAGCACTGCAAAAAGCAAATCTTCCCTGGCAATGGCCTACTAACGGGTATTTTTGAAGGAGTGCCAATCTCGCTTGGTCTCCGGTATTGACAGGCATGCAGAATTAATTAAATGAATGTTCAAAATTATTTCAGCCTTAAAATTCAAAGGATATGATGTGAAGAGTTAATTGATTATTAACATTTACTCAAATATACAAATATTTTTATTCGCCATTCAAAATAATTAGGGGCCGATTATTTGGTAATTGATATGGTATTTTATAGGAGAAAAAATGAATTTTGAAAATAAAAATTACTGTTCCATCATTTTTGATTCATAATTCCTGATTAACTCAATATAAGTTTTTATTCCCTCTTTGATTTCGTTTACAAAAATAAATTCGTCTGCACTGTGGCTTCTTGCTGAATCGCCGGGGCCGATTTTTAAAGAAGGGAAATCCATCAATGCCATGTCTGAACAAGTTGGAGAGCCGTAAGATGAAATCCCCATTTCAGTTCCTGCTTTCACTAATGGATGATTTTCATTGATAAATGAAGATTTTAAACGAATGGAACGTGGATAAACTACGCTCTGTATGTTTTCTCTGATTATAGAAATAATTTCTTCAAAAGAATACAATTCGTTCACCCTCACATCAACCAAAAAAGTACATTCTGAGGGGACAATATTATGGGTTTTATTTTCGGTATTTATTGACGTTACCGCAAGATGGACAGGCCCCAAAAGCTGAGACACTTTTGGAAATTGAAAAGTACTTAGCCACTGAACATCTTTCATCGCTATATACAAAGCATTGAGGCCTTCATTTCGCGCAGCATGTCCGGCTTTTCCATGAGCCACACAATCCAAAACCAACAAGCCTTTTTCCGCTACTGCCATATTCAATAATGTTGGCTCACCTACGATTGCACAATCAATTTTTGGCAATTCTTTCAGTAAAATTTCAACCCCATTTTTTCCTGAAATTTCTTCTTCTGCTGTGCCGGCAAAAATGATATTAAACGGAAGTGTCGCTTCATAGAAATAAACAAATGCTGCAGCCAATGAAACCAAAGGGCCGCCGGCATCATTTGAACCAAGGCCAAATAATTTTCCATCTTTTTCAATTGCTTCAAAAGGGTTTAAAGTGTAGCCCTTATTAGGTTTCACGGTATCATGATGGGAATTGAGAAGAAGTGTTTTTTTGTTTTTATCAAAATATTTATTGGCTGCCCAAACATTATTTAAGTATCTGTTTGCTTTTATATTTTTTTGCTGAAAAAAATTTTGCAAACAATCGGCAGTTTTATTTTCTTCTTTGCTGAATGAAGGAATTGCAATTAATCTTTTTAATAAATCAATTGAATCAGAATACATCCCGATAGCTATCGGGACGTCGATATTTGTTTGTTTACTGCTCATCGCAAAGAAATTTTGGTTCCACCTGTTCCGTCAAGTAAAGAAGATAATTCATTCGAATTTCCAATGATAACTTCATCCACTCCTTTATTGATAGCATCAAATGCATTATCAATTTTTGGTAAAATACCGGCAAATAGTTTATCAGAATTTTTTAAAGATAAATAACTATTAAAAGTCAGTTTGCTGATGACAGACTGCTCATCGTTCACATTTTCTAAAACCCCATTTTTCTCAAAACAAAAAACCAGGTTAACTAAATATAAATTTGATAAGCTGGTAGCAATTACCGAAGCAATTGTATCAGCATTTGTATTCAGAATATGTCCTTCGGCATCGTCTGTAAGTGGCGCCGCAACAGGTGTTAAGCCATTTTCTAAAAATAAATCCCAGGTTTCAGAATTCATTTTATCAGTTTCAATATCCCCTACCCA
>JBQCFO010000201.1:0-2568 GCA_051959055.1 Ginsengibacter sp.
TTAAAATGAATATTCATAAACCGGTCAAACTCTTCTTCGGTAGCTTTTTCAAAAGGGATGGTGGCACCGATGCCGGCATTATTAATGAGAAAATCAAATTTTGATACGTTCCATTTCTGTTCAACGCTCTTTTGGAAATTATTTACAAAATCTCCAAGAGATGAAATATTACTTGCATCGAAATGCAATGCCAATGCTTGTTTTCCTTTTGTTTCAATTTCTTTTACCACGTGTTCAGCTGCATCTTTCTGTGACACATAAGTGATTACCACGTGGCAATTATCTTCAGCAAGCCGGAGAGCCATTTCTTTTCCAAGCCCTCTGCTGCCACCGGTTACGAGTGCTATTTTGTTTGTCATAAATTATTTTTTTAAATGAATACAAAGATAATCATCAGCTGAGTTACGGCTTTTCATTCATTTGCAAATACAAATTCCAGTTATTTCACCGTTTGCTGCATAACAATATATTGTATTCTTTTAGTCTTAAGAATTGTATGAAAGCATCGTTCTTTTCGGTAGCTCCGCGATGCGGTATTAGAACAAATTCAGATGGTTTGGAGCAGCTTAAAATAATTTTTACTAATCGTCAGAAGTACTTCTTTGGGGCGGGTAAAAGATTTCGTACAAGTTGTGTAATTTGTAGTAAAAAAACCTCTTTCAAAGCTATAAAAACATACAAAAATTTCTATCTTTACAGTAATTAACCTAACATACAAAAATTTTTGCATGCTGGAAAACAAAGAAATATCTGCACTCTTTCATTTAATAGATGATCCCGATGATGAGGTGTTCACTTCCGTTACAGAGCGCATTATTTCCCATGGTCGTGCCATTATTCCCAATCTTGAAAATCTGTGGGAGAACAGCCCCGATGAAAATGTGCAGGAAAGAATTGAAATGATCATTCACAAGTTGCATTTCAGAGATCTTGTAGAAGAATTTAGCGATTGGAAAAATGGCAACTGCGAGTTGCTGCATGGAGCTTTATTGGTTTCTAAATATTGCTTTCCTGAGATGATCGCCACTACTACCTTGCAGGAGATAGAAAAAATAAGAAGAAATATCTGGCTTGAGCTAAACAGTTACCTTACTCCGTTAGAACAGGTTAATGTGATTTCAGGAATATTATACAGTTATTATAAATTGAAAGGAAATGAAGTGAGTTATGACCTTTCAGACGATTTTCTAATTACAAAAGTGATCGAAAACAAAAGAGGTAATTCCATTACAAACGGTATACTTTATCTGATTCTTTGTGCCCTTCTTGACATTCCGGCTCGCGCGATCAATATTCCCAAACAGTTTATTCTTGCTTACTTCGATATTGATTACGAGTTTCCAAATCCATCAAAACAGAATAGCGAAAAGATCAATTTTTACATTGATCCGCTCAATGGACAGGTGTATTCGCAGAAAGATGTAGAAAGTTATTTTAAGAGAATTTCAGTGCCACCGGTGCCATCTTACTACAAGCCGCTGAATGATAAAAGAATCATTCAACACCTGTTGGAAGAATTTAGCAAATGTTTTATTGACCCCTCAAGTCTTTACAAAAAAAATGACTTGCTTTTTCTTGCAAAATTATTAGAAGATTAATTTCATTTTGATAGAAAAGAAGAATCCCGAATATTTCTTCCTTTACTGTCTTTAAAATTGCTGAACATTTCCTTCAAACAATAGATCTACGTTTGGATCTGCGATCAACTCTGTTGGTATCACATGAAGCGGGATATCTTTTTGAGTTATTTTATTTTTAATATTGATTATTTTAAGCTCTTTTTGCTTGTCATTTTGAAAAGCAATTTCCAGCGGAAATTCAAAAAGATCCGGCTGTGTTTGTTCTATTTTTATGCTTACAGATTTGCTGGCTTTGTTATAACTCCATTGAATCTTTAGCATCGGCTGGCCGGGTTTAAAAAGCCATTGTTTAAAAAATGTTTGCAGATTTTGACCGGTTATTTTTTCAAAAACTTTTTCAAAATCAGCAGTGTTTGCATTACTTCCGGCATACGCTTTATAATACGCGCGAATTGCTTTCCAGAATAAATTATCCCCCACTTTTCTTCTCAGCAAATGCAATACCCACGCGCCTTTCTGATAACTGTTGGCGTTTAATAAATGCATTAAGTCATTCCTTTGCAAAGTGTCAACAACCGGTGTTTTATGATTTTTATAAAATCTTAAAACCGTTTCCCTTTGTTGTTTCATTAAATTTTTCAAAGAGTCTTTTCCATATTTATTTTCAAGATACAAATCGGTCATATAGGTGGCAAAACCTTCACTCAGCCATAAATGCGGCCAGTCTTTTTCAGTTACATTATCGCCAAACCACTGATGCGCAATTTCATGTGCAAACAAGCTTTCGATGCCAGTATCATTCACCGAATTTTCAAAGTAAAATATACAGCTTGCATTTTCCATACCCCCAAAAATTGTTTTGGATTGCACGTTTGCAAGCTTTTCATAAGCATAAGGGCCGATTTGCCGGATATACCACTGAAGAATATTTTTGGCAATTGCATAATGCTTAAAGCCGCTGTCTTTGTTTTCAGGATAAACCCAACTG
>JBQCFO010000202.1:0-17095 GCA_051959055.1 Ginsengibacter sp.
CCATTATTAAGAGTACCGATATTCCATATACCGGTTGAATTATTATAAACCCCTGTTGAAGGAGTTGCCCGGTTAAAGGCCATGCCTGCGGGCAATGTATCTGCAACAGTAATACTATCAGCCTGATCAGTTCCTTTATTGACAAGTGTGAGCGTATAACTTACTGAGTCTCCCACATTGAGCTGTGAGGCGTTGGAATTTTTTGTGAGTGCCAGATCTGCTGTTTTAATCACCACCTGATTAACTTGTATTGACACACTACTTTGATTATTTGAAGAATCCGAGTCGGGCAAATTGCTCGATGCAACCCTGGCGGTATTGGTAATGGTTCCCGGCTGGGTGGCAGTTGCCACAATGGTTAGCGTGGCCTGGGCGCCATTATTAAGAGTACCGATATTCCATATACCGGTTGAATTATTATAAACCCCTGTTGAAGGAGTTGCCCGGTTAAAGGTCATGCCTGCGGGCAATGTATCTGCAACAGTAATACTATCAGCCCGATCAGGTCCTTTATTGACAAGTGTAAGCGTAAAACTTACTGAGTCTCCCACATTGAGCTGTGAGGCGTTGGAATTTTTTGTGAGTGCCAGATCTGCTGTTTGAGCGCCAGACAGACTCAGGCACTGGCTAAATTCACTGGTATTATTGGAAGCATCAGTAGCTGTTGCCGTAATCCCGGTAACAGATCCCGAAATGCCGGTAAACACTTGCGCAAAACTTGCATTTCCATTTACATCTGTAGTTACCTGGATAAAACCAAGAAACGTCTTTCCTTCTCCGAAGCCTGAAGGGTCACAGGCATCACTGGAAAAAAATTCTACCCTGAAATTGCTATTGGGAATACTAAGCAAAGTTCCCTGGACGTTGAGGGTGCCATTATTCAGACTTGCTGTATTTAATACCGGAAAGTTCTGAAGGTTATTCGGGCCTGTACGGGGATCTTTACCGTCATTAAGCGTAACTCCATCATCACCAAGATCAATCCCCAGTCCATTAACCGGCTTGTTTGGAATAGGAATAGCAATATTGGAAAAAATGGAGTTTGAAAGAATGGCATTACCTGTCCCGGAAACGATTGCTACTCCGGCAAAATTATTAAAGCTGATGGAATCATTTATAATGGAATTACCGACACCCCCCCGGACAACTATTCCCCGCGAAAGATTTCCCTGAATCATATTGCTGGCTGCAGCAATCGTTCCTCCTATTATATTCAAAGCAGTTCCATCTTCAAGCGCAATGCCTGCTAGTAAATTTCCTATTACGGAATTGGCTGTTATTGAAGTTCCCTCTGTTCCTCCACCCGTAATAAGAATCCCATTCTGGATATTGTTGCCAATATTGTTCTGGGAGATAAGATTATCCTTGCTGCCATTTGCAACCTGGATTCCATTCATTTTATTGGGTAAATCAGTGCTCCCAATAAAATTATTAAGAATTTCATTATTATTGGTTCCTGCATCCGTAACCAAAACGCCTTGTTCAGAATTCCCTTCAATTCTATTGCCTTTTACAACATTTTTTATTGCCCCAAGTGCAATGGATATTCCATTAATGCCATTGGGAAGTGCAGTATTACGCGGTTGATTGGCACCAATTATATTGTTTTGCACCCTGTTCTCATCCGTACCTGTTCCGGTGATAAGTATTCCATTTTGCTTATTGCCTGAAACCAGATTTCCCTGGCCTGCTAATGAGCCACCAATCTCATTCGAGTCCGCGCCATTCTGGATCAGGATACCGTCTCCATTATTACCGATGGCAGTGATACCCTGGTTATTAACACCAATTTTGTTTCCATGAACGATATTGTTTTTCTCTTGTTGAGCCGTTTGACCCGGAAATTGAGTTCCGTCAATTCTGATTCCCGGGCCGCCATTCCCGGAAAACAGATTATTTGTAATGGTATTATCAGGAGTTTGAAAAATGTAAATACCACTTGAATCATTACCCTTAGCCAGGGTTCCTGTAGCATCAGTTCCAATAAAATTATTCCTTATCTGGTGGCCTCCTTGCCCTGGTTCTCCGCTTCCCGAAATCATAATGCCATTATTCTTAAAATTTTGTATGCTTAAACCTTCTATTATATTATTAATACCAAAAAGACTTAATCCATTGGCAAATGCAGGGGCATTGGTACCATCGACCACAATTACCGGTGTTCCTGAATATCCTGGCTGAGTGGTGCCATCAATATGCAACATGTCTATAATTGCTGGTAAAGCCCCATTTGTTATATGAATTATGGCTGGAGTTGCTCCGGGAATATTAAATATTATTCTGTCATCCAGATAGAAATCCGGATCTCCTGGATTAAAATTGGGATTTTCGCCATTATCGTTGTGGCTTTCAATAGCAGCCCTAAGGGTACATTTGCCTCCGCCTACGTCGCAGGTTGTATCAAAAGATACAAAACCGTTGATTTTATCCAGGTCCGATTCATCGCCCACTGAGTTCACTATATAGGTATGGCCGTGGGATTGAGTAATGGCTTTTTGAGAAAATGTAAGGCCAGACAAAAAAATGATAATTGAGAAGAATTGTTTCATGTGGATTGTTTTAAATTTAGTATTGCCCACAAGAAAAATATTCGCCGGGAGGCTCTGCTGGATCACTTAATTTCAATAATAAAAAGAACTATCTGAATTTAACTAGCAAAAGTAGACTTATGGTCTGATTAATTTATCAGAAATTTATTATTATTAAATGGCCTTTTCATGACACAAGGTTTTCATCCCTTATATTCAGGATTAAGCGACTACCGAATTTTATTTTTTGGAAAGGGGGAGTAGGAATTATAAGGCTGGACACTTTTGTTGCATGATATATTTTGAAGGCACAGATAAGCCCATAGGAAGAGGAACTGATTGAGTGTCTCTTTCTTATGTCGTTGCCACGTAAATCCGGATCATAAAAGCCCCATAATAAAAAACGTGGCACCACCTATTGCTGTCGCGATGCCGGCATACCATAGAAATCTTTTTCGGGTAATGATGGATATTGCAGAGATAGCAACCGCTACTTGTAATAAAGTTACACTTCCCGAAAATGTAACATGACGTTGAAGGTGTGCTTCGGATTCCCTTTCATCGTTCTCCGCTATGATTTTAACTGCTTCCTGTTCTTCAGCCGTAGCCTCAGGCGATTTTACCTTTTCAGATGCAGGAAGCAACTTTCTTATTTCCGCCTTTATACCTTTGGCCTGGTAATATGCCCACTGGTCGGAAGCCTTTATCTGCATGATTAATGCTTCGTTAGACTGGTGGCCCGAATACATACTCCCTAATGCTGCAAGCACTGCCATCAGTGCCGTAGAAATAGCAACAAACAACGTCCACTTATTTTCTTTTTCCCGAAAGAGCTCTCCTGCTTTTTCATTAATCTCCTCGTGAAGATGCTCCGTCGGCACTTCCATTTCTTCCATACATTCTTTTTTAAAATTTGATTACTAATATTCCTGATTTATGTATCAAACAGTAATTTATAGTACTCCAAATATTACCTAAACGAAAGTAATGCTAAAATGGATCATTTTATTCGCAAAGTATTTATTGTTCCATCCGGGTTTTCGGTTGATAGTTTCTCCACTTTCATTGAACTACTTCTACCGTTCGCAATTCGTCCAGATCCAATTGGACTAAGAAGCAGAAGCAAGAAAAAAGGGAGGTGACCCCTAAAGAGATATTTTGTTTAACTGTTTCCACATCTCATAGGTCATCTCAAATTTAATTTCCTTTGTTCCGTGTAAGCCTACTTCCCGCCAACCTGCTTTTCTGTAAAAATTTTCTGCTCTTGTATTGAATGCAGTTGCTAACCAAACTTTAGTTTTTGTCTGTACAAAGTACCAATCCAACATTATTTTGTGAAGTTGTTGTCCAATACCTTTTTTTTCAAATTCCGGGTTTAAAAATAACGCCCAAATGTTATTGCCTTTCAGGTCTGCAATTGCAAAACCTACAATTCTATTGTCAATTTCACAAACCCAACCTTTTCCCCTCACAGTTATAAATTCCTTACAGTCTTCATCTGTTACCAACTTAGGGTCAGACAAGGCGTTTTCCTTTACTGTGTTTCTAACAAATTGTATTTGGTTTATGTCGTCAATATTCGCTTCTCTAAAAATCATTGTTTCTAACATAAAATATCAATTCGCAAGATACTTTTCTTTCAAAAATACAAAAACCAGATATTTCTTCTTTTACTGTATGTCTTTTCGTTTTTCACTTATCGAAAAAAATTTCCTTGTGCGGACACATTACCTTTATTTCAAAAACTTCCTCCTTTTATCAGAAAAATCTTTACATTTATTCACTAATAGATCTTTCGGATTTATTGACTGAATGCTTTTCCTTTTTATGCATTGAAAAAATAATTTTATGGCGAATACAAAACCATCCCGTAGAAATTTTATCAAACAGGTTGCCGGAGCCGCTGCGGCAATTGCTGCATCTCCGCTCGCTTCCCTGGCAGATAAGCAACACTTTGAAGAACACATTCTTCCGTTTGAAAGAAAATTTTTTTCCAACGATCAGGTAAATATTGCCGTCATCGGCCTTGGTATTATGGGAAATAACGATTTGCAAACGTCTTTGAAAGTTCCGGGTGTGCGGTTGGTTGCTGCGTGCGATTTGTATTCCGGCAGGCTGGAAAGGGCAAAAGAAGTATATGGCAAAGATTTGTTTACCACGAATGATTATCGAAAAATTCTGGATAGAAAAGATGTGGATGCGGTGATCATCGCCACCTGCGATCAATGGCATGCGCGCATCAGTAAAGACGCACTTGCCAAAGGAAAGCACGTGTATTGTGAAAAGCCGATGGTACATTATATCAGTGAAGGACAAGGTGTAATCAACGCACAAAAAGCAAGCAAAAAAACCATGCAGATCGGTAGTCAGCGTGTGAGCAGTATTTTGTATGCAAAAGCCAATGAGCTGTATAAATCCGGCGAAATCGGCAAACTAAATATGGTAAATGCCGTGTATGACCGCCAAAGCGCCAATGGAGCATGGGAATATACGATGCCGCTGGATGCTTCACCCCAAACGGTTGATTGGGACAGGTACATTGAAGGAATGCAAAAGATTCCTTATGATCCCAAAAAGTTTTTCTGGTGGCGCAATTATAAAGAATTTGGAACAGGCGTAGCGGGCGATCTGTTTGTACACCTCATCTCTGGCACTCATGTGATAACCGGCTCCAGGGGGCCTGAAAAAATTTACGCCTCAGGTCAGTTGGCGCATTGGAAAGACGGAAGAAATGTTCCGGATGTGATGACTGGTATCATGAGTTATCCGGAAACAAATGAACATCCAGCCTTTCAACTCACTTTACAGGTAAATTTTGTAAGTGGCACCGGTGGCGAAGAATCAGTTCAATTTATTGGCGATGAAGGCGTAATGCATGTAACAGGAAACGGGCTTTCCATCCAGCACAGCATCATGCCCAAAGCGCCGGGTATTGGTGGTTGGGATTCGCTCGGCACCTATCCCGAAGCCATGCAGAAAAAATTGCTGGAGGAATACAATCAGAAATACAGCGCTGAAGATCAGAAACGGCCGGTAAAACCTGATAGTGTGTATAAAACACCTGCAGGATATAATGAAGACCTGGAGCATCACCTTAATTTTTACAACAGTATCCGGACCGGCAAGCCAGTAGTAGAAGACGCTGTTTTTGGTTTTCGTGCTGCCGCGCCGTGCCTGGCATGCAATGAAAGCTACTTTAAGAAAAAAATTATTTTTTGGGATCCTGAAAATATGAAACTGAAAGAAAGCAACGCCTGACAACAATTCACATTCATAAAATCAATTTATCATGACCGTAAACAGGAGAAGATTTATCAAAAGCGGCGCCATTGCGCTTGCCGGAACGTTAGTATTGCCCGATGATATTTTTGCAAACAAAAAGAAAATGAATGCGATTACCGGCTTACAACTTTATTCGGTGCGTACAGATATGCAGAAAGCACCGCTGGATACGCTCAAACAACTTGCCGATATGGGTTACAGGTATGTTGAACATGCTAATTATGTAAACAGAAAATTTTATGGCTATTCTGCCACCGAGTTTAAAAAGATCTTAGGCGATCTCAATTTGACAATGCCCAGCGGGCATACGGTCCTGTCAGGAAAGGAATGGGATGAATCAAAGAAAGATTTTTCCGACAAATGGAAACAAACGATTGAAGATGCAGCTACCGTTGGACAAAAATATGTGATAAGCCCGTGGATGGATGAAAGCCTCCGCCAGGATTATGACGGCTTATTGCGTTTTTTGGATGTATTCAATAAATGCGGTGAACTGTGTAAACAATCCGGTTTGAAGTTTGGCTATCACAATCATGATTTTGAATTTAAATATTCTTTGAACGGCCAAAAGGTCTATGATATTATTCTTGAAAAAACTGACCCTGCACTGGTATTACAGCAAATAGACATTGGCAATATGTATGGCGCTGGTGGTCGCGCGCTGGATATTTTGAAAAAACATCCGGGTCGCTTTGAAAGTATGCATGTAAAAGATGAGATTGTGTCGAAGAGTGGGGGAGAAATGAACGACAATTATGAAAGTACTGTTTTGGGCAAAGGTGTGTTGCCTGTAAAAGAGATTGTTGATCTTTTCAGGAAAAAAGGCGGCACTACCGAATTTATTATTGAACAGGAATCTTACCAGGATCTGACAGCGCTGGAAAGTGTAAAACAGGATTTGGCTGTGATGAAGAAATGGGGATATTGATGGTACAGGTATTTTATTTAAAAGGCGCTTTTTCTTTTTGGGGGGAAGCGCCTTTTGCTTTTTGATACTCTCATTGTAAAAGAAATTTATTGGGTGTAAGAAAAAATGTCACTCCTTCGGAGTTTTTTTATACTGTGTTTTATTTGCTATAATAATTTCATCCCTTCGGGATTGATCAGAGCAATTACAGCCAACACTTTAATTTAAATACCTTTTACAAGACAAAAAAGTTCGCAGTTATTTTTCTCATTCGCTTCTCACAAACTAAAAACTTTTTCAAATATATCATCTTCTTTCATAAAATACAAAAGCCTTATATTTCTTCTTTTACTGTATTTTCGTTTTTGTTTTTGAAGCATTTCCACAAATCTCTTGCTCAACACCAACAATCGGCTCTCTAACGATTTAAAAGAGAAAAGGGTGAAAAATAAAGATCATGATTATGCACATGAAGATTGATGGTTTTCCATCTTTAAAATTATTGTTTGAGAAATTACCTTCAAATTTTAAAATATTATTTCAAATTAATAAACAGGTAAGAGGAATCTTGCAAATGGAAAGAGTAAAAACTGCCCTATAATTTTATATTAAAAAATAAAAAAATCCTGTTGATGAAAAAAATCTCCTGGTGGGCAAAAAGGCATAAACTCCACGCGCGTGTTATTATCGTAGTGTCTTTTATTTTTTTAAATATGCTTGCATTTTTTACCGGGCAATTTTTAAGTCAGCTTGGAATATTTATTTCAGAAGCATTTTTATTTGGCTGTTTCTTTATTTTTCTTATCGCTTTTTTAGCATATCCTTTGAGGAAATGGAAAGAAACGATGCCGAAGCCTTTGTGGTACTACCGGTTACAAAAAAGCTGTGATTTTATTCTTGCTGCATCTACCTTTTGTATGATTGTTTGCCTTAGTAATCAGCCTGAAAGTTTTTTTCAATTTTATCCTAAAATCAAAGCGGTAGCAGTTACTTTTCCTTCAAAGAGTACAGCAAAACATTACAAGTCTATCGGCGATTTTTACTCTTCATTAAATGATGGAAAAGGCAATGAAATCAAATGGAAAGAAAGAAAAAGACTACTGAAAGAACAGGTTACGGGAATTAAAAAGGATAATACTCTTTCAAAGGGCGGAAAAATAGCTCTGATAATTTTTTCGTGCCTGGCGGCATTGGGGCTGCTTTATCTTGTAGCAGGTTTGTCCTGTAGTTTATCTTGCAGCGGTTCTGATGCAGCCGCAGTTATTGTGGGTATTGGCGGCACTGCTTTGGTAGTTTTTCTGTTAATTTGGGCAATAAGGGCTATAAATGGCAAAAAAAGAAAAAGCAAAATGACTGCTGAACCCCGCTGAAAAGGATTAGCATTGGTGAGGAACATTTAGTTGGCAGTCATTGTAGGACGACTCACGAAACAGACTGACAAAAGAAAATATGAAAAAAGTAATTGCAGCAATCAATATGACGCTTGACGGGTTTTGTGACCATACCTCAGGTGTCCCTGACGAAGAAATACATCAACATTACGCTGACCTGTTGAGAAGTGCTGATACCGCTTTATATGGCAGGATAACCTACCAACTTATGGAATTTTGGCGAACCGTGCTGGAAAATCCCACAGGCGATAAAGCAATGGACGACTTTGCAGTCGCAATAGACAACACCCCGAAGATTGTTTTTTCCCGAACACTGAAAAATGTAGATCCGAAAGCTATTGGATGGAAAAGTGCGAAATTAGCAAGTCAGGACCTTGAGAAAGAAGTTTTGGAACTCAAACAATCCCGTCCCGCATTAGGCAGGAGCGGGAGTAAAGACGTTTTTGTGTGCAGTCCGGGCTTGATTGTAGCTTTGACGAAACTTAATTTAATAGATGAATATCAACTTTGTGTCCACCCCGTTATCGCAGGAAGTGGTTTGCCGTTATTTAAAAACATCAGCGAAAAAATCTCGCTTAAACTCATAAAGACCAAGACGTTTAGCGGTGGTGCAATCATTCTTTATTATGAACCGACAAACGAAATAACAACGAACCGATAATAAGGCGTTGCCAAAAGCGGCGCTGAATGGCAAGAAATGTGTACAGTAAACAAATAAATAACCGGGTTTTCTATTTTGACTGAGACATTTAAACACCATATTTTCTCTTCACTTCTCTATCACTTTCACGGGCTTTGATGGTTTCTCTTTTATCGTAAATCTTTTTTCCTTTACCGAGGCCAATTTCCATTTTTGCAAATCCGCTGGCAGAAAAAAATATTTTTAAAGGAACGATGGTATAGCCTTTCTCTTTTATTTTATTTTCCAGTTTGCGCAATTCTTTTTTTTGTAATAATAATTTGCGCTCCTGCATTGGCTCGTGATTGTAATGAGTGCCAAAATTATATTCGGAAATATGAAGGCTTTTTACAAATAATTCTCCTTTATTAAAAATGCAATAACTGTCATTGAAACTTGCTTTCCCAGCCCGCAACGATTTTATTTCAGTTCCCGTCAAAACAAGGCCTGCAACATATTTTGTTTCAATGTAGTATTCGTAATATGCTTTTTTATTGCTAATATCCATAATAAAAACAGCAGGAATTAATAATTCCTGCTGCAAAGTTTCTTTTTTAAAAATTAATGGTTAAATAAAATCAATAATTGCTTCAACTTTTCTTTCAAATCTTTCCTCGAAACAATAAAATCCAAAAAACCATGTTCCAATAAAAACTCACTTCGTTGAAATCCCGGTGGCAAATCTTTCTTAATGGTTTCTTTAATCACCCGTGGACCGGCAAAACCAATCAACGCGCCAGGTTCAGCCATGATGACATCGCCCAACATCGCAAAAGAAGCGGTTGTTCCGCCAAAAGTAGGATCGGTGCAAAGTGAAAAGTAAGGGATTTTCGCGTCAGAAAGCAACGACAATCTCCCGGAAGTTTTTGCCAGCTGCATCAATGAAAAAGCACTTTCCATCATCCTTGCTCCACCGCTTTTATTGATGATCATAAAAGGAATTTTATGTTCAATGCAATAATCGCATGCAAGTGAAATCTTTTCTCCCATTACGCTACCCAAACTACCACCGATAAATTCAAAATCCATTGCTGCAATCACGATATCCATATTATCCACTTTTCCGTGCGCTACGGTTATGGAATCATGAATTGTTGATTTGGCGCGGGTTTCTTCCAATCTTTGTGAATACGGTTTGAGGTCCACGAACCCGAGATAATCCTTCGATTTTATATTTGCAAAAAGTTCTTCGTATTCCCCATTATCAAAAAGAATTTCAAAATATTCCGCGCTTCCAATACGGTGGTGATATTCACATCTTGGGCAAACAAATAAATTTTCTCTAAGCTCGGTAACGGTGCAGGTATATCTGCATTGCGGGCATTTCGTCCACAATCCGTCCGGCGCTTCTTTTTTATCTTTCGTAGAAGTGGTGATTCCTTTTTTTATTCTGCGAAACCATCTTCGTTTCGTCTCTTCGGTCTCACCTTCTTCTCCCGCAAGATTTGCATCAAAATCTTCGTCTTGTTTCATGTTAATTTTTTTCAGCATTCAGCCTTCCGCCTTTTTACGCTATCGTAATGCTTTGATCCAAATATACATCCTGTGTGGCATTTAATAATTCCACGCCATCTTTAAACGACTTTTGAAATGCTTTTCTTCCCATGATTAATCCCATACCACCAGCGCGTTTGTTAATAACTGCTGTTGTCACTGCATCAGTCAGATCTTCTGCTCCTTTACTTTCACCACCACTATTGATCAATCCGATTTTTCCGCTGTAGCAATTTAAAACCTGGTAGCGGCACAGGTCAATTGGATTATCCGTGGTGAGATTTTCATAAACTAATGGAGATGTTTTTCCAAATTTTACCGCGTTATATCCGCCGTTATTAGTCGCCATTTTTTGTTTGATAATGTCTGCCTGTAAAGTAACGCCCAGATGATTTGCCTGGCCGGTAAGATCAGCACTCGTTTCGTAATTTACTCCATTTACTTTAAAAGCTTCATTACGCACATAACACCAAAGAATGGTACACATTCCCAGTTCATGAGCGCGCTCAAAAGCTAAACTTACTTCCTGCAATTGCCGGGTACTTTCGTGGCTTCCCCAATAAACAGTAGCTCCAACGCCAACAGCTCCCATATTATAAGCAGTTTCTACCGAACCAAACATCGTTTGATCATATTTGGTTGGGTAACTTAATAATTCGTTGTGATTTAATTTTACAATAAACGGAATCTTATGCGCATATTTTCTGCTGAGAATTCCCAAAACTCCAAAGGTAGAAGCAACGCCATTGCAACCTGCTTCAACCGCTAATTTTACAATATTTTCAGGATCGAAATAAATTGGATTAGGAGCAAAAGATGCGCCGGCACTATGTTCTATTCCCTGGTCAACAGGAAAAATGGAGCAATATCCTGTGCCACCAAGCCTTCCATGATCCATCAGTTGCTGCATCGCTCCAACTGCACGGTTATTACGATCACTCTGCACAAAAATATCATCGATATAAGTTGGAGACGGAAGTGTAAGGGTTGATTTGTCAATTTTACATTTGTAATTTAATAGCTCTTCAGCTTTGTTACCTAAGATCTCCGTAATTTTTTTTACTGCCATTATTTGTGTTTTAAATTTTTTGCAAAAATAGGGGTTTTCATGTTTAAGCAGTTCTTGGTTTAAACAATTTGAATGACTATTAAATTATATTCAGTTTTTCCTCAAATGACTGAAAATAATCGATTGATTTCATAAGCCTGCTTCCGTACCAGGTAAACATTTCACCATCCACCAATTCAATTTTTATATTGGGCAAATGCCTTTGGATCTCTTCTTTATGTTTTTGACTAAAAGGATACGGTTCGGAAGAAAGCAAAATCACTTCACATTTCTTCTCTTTAATTTCTTCGAAAGAAATCTGTGGGTATCGCTTTTCTTCTGAAAATATATTTTCCAATGCGCAATATTGCATCATGTCATTTATAAATGTATCGCCACCCGCAACCATGTAAGGATCTTTCCAAATGAAATAGGCAGCCGGAAGTCTTCTTTCTTTAAAAATTTTCTTTTTTAAATCATCAAAACCGGTTTGAATTTTCAAAGCCAGAACTGAAGCTGCTTCTACTTTTCGAGTCAATTTTCCAATATTAATGATCATATTCAGGGCATCTTTCAAATCATTGACATCTGTAACCCAAACATCATATTTCTCTGCCAGATCGTGTATCTGTTCTCTTACATTCTCTTCTTTATTGGCAATGATCAGACCAGGGGAAAGTGAATCAATGATCTTAATATTAATGTTTTTTGTGCCGCCTACTCTGGTTTTATTTCTAAACCATTCTTCAGGATGAATGCAAAATTTTGTGATTCCAATCACTTCTTGATTTAATCCTAAATCAAATAATAATTCGGTTTGCGACGGAACAAGCGATATGATACGGGAATATTTTTTACCGGCAACCAGATCATCTTTTGACAAAATCATAACGCTGCAAGATAATTATTTTGGAAGTGGTAAAGCAGTTGCAATGACAAGCAGCGCAATCGATTTTTAAATAAACCCGGTAGCGCTTATAAAATACTTCTTCGAAAAAAAATAATTGTCAAACTAACAATTAATTCATTTTATATTTACAAAAAAGTTTTCCTGATTTCCATACCGTTATTATTTGAAACGAAACCCGTAATAATATTATAACTATGACTTGCCTTAGAAAGATATCTATAGTTCTGATTTTATTCTTTTTTCATCTAATGGTTTTTGCACAAAAATCAGCAACCGATTTTCATAAGTGGGCTCCTACTCCACCAATGGGTTGGAATAGCTGGGATTGCTACGGGCCAACGGTTACAGAAGCTGAAGTAAAAGCAAATGCCGATTACATGTCACAACATTTAAAGCATTATGGATGGCAATATATAGTAGTAGATATTCGCTGGTATGTTGCTAATGATAAAGCGCACGGTTACAATGAAAAAGATCCACATTATTCTATTGATCAATTTGGACGATTGTTACCTGCTGTCAGCCGTTTTCCGTCAGCAGCAAATGGAAAAGGATTTAAAGCACTTGCAGATTATATTCACAGTGAAGGATTAAAGTTTGGAATACATGTAATGCGCGGGATTCCGGTTATTGCCGTCAAAAATAATCTTCCGGTAAAAGGATCGACAGCAACAGCAAAAGATATTTATACTGACCAGGGACAATGCGCCTGGCTACATGATATGTACACGATTGTTGTTGGTAAAAAAGGCTCACAAGAATATTACAATTCCATCTTTCAGCTTTATGCATCGTGGGGAGTAGATTTTGTAAAAGTGGATGATCTCACACAGCCTTATCACAAACAAGAAGTAGAGATGATAAGGAATGCGATCGATCACTGTGGCAGAAAAATTGTGTTGAGTACTTCTCCCGGAGAAACGCCGATTCAAGACGCAGAACATATTCAGCAACACGCAAACATGTGGCGGACGGTAGGTGATTTTTGGGACAACTGGAATCAATTAAAGGACCATTTTGCTGTTTTTGAAAGATGGAACAAGTGGCGCAGTTTCGGCGCATATCCTGACGGAGACATGTTGCCACTTGGCCATATCGGAATCCGCGCCGAAAGGGGTAATCCACGAATGACTGCTTTCACCAAAAATGAACAATATACTTTGATGACATTAATGGCTATCTTTCGTTCTCCGCTTATTTTTGGAGGCAATCTGCCGGATAATGATTCCTTTACACTTTCATTACTTACAAACAAAAATGTATTACACGTTTTAAATAACAGCAAAAATAACAGAGAACTTTTCAACGAAAATAACCAGGTAGCATGGATAGCTGATGATTCAAAAACCTCGGATAAATTTCTTGCCGTTTTTAATATTGCTGATGGTGAAACGAAGAAGGCAAATATCAACATTTCATTAAAAGAAATTGGTATTACGAATGCCAATATAACTGATCTGTGGACTGGAAAAACAATCGGCACTTTTTTAAACACTTTTTCACCGGAAATAAAACCGCACGCTTGTGGATTTTACCGGCTTTCTATTTATACAAAAAAGAATAAAGATGGTAAATAAATGAAGGATTGCTGTTAAGAAAGCTTTTAAAATTTTATCAATTCAATAAACAAACAAATAAAGAGTATTTCTGTTTTTCTGATCGAAAAGCAGAAAATGAGTTACTCCAATAATTTTATCAATGGAAAAAAGAGCTTTTATTTTTGATTTGAATGGAACAATGATTGACGACATGCATTATCATGCGCAAGCATGGTACGACATCCTGAATAATGATTTAAAAGCCGGATTAAGCTGGGATGAAGTGAAAGTGCAGATGTATGGAAAAAACAGCGAATTGCTGGAAAGGATCTTTGGAAAAAATCATATTTCCGATGAACAAATGAAACAACTATCGCTGGAAAAAGAAAGAAGATATCAAAAGGACTTTTTGCCCAAACTTTCGTTAATAAAAGGATTACCACAATTTTTACAGAAAGCAAAAGAGCAAAATATTCCAATGGCAATCGGTTCTGCGGCGATTCCATTTAATATTGATTTTGTTTTGGATAATTTAAAAATCCGCGAATATTTTAAAGCTATTGTAAGCGCTGACGACGTTAGGGAAAGCAAGCCTCACCCCGAAACATTTTTCAAATGTGCACAACTTCTGGGTGCAGAGCCATCAGCGTGCATAGTATTTGAAGACGCGCCAAAGGGCGTCGAAGCTGCGTTGAACGCGGGAATGAAAAGTGTGGTGCTTACTACCATGCATGCGGCAGAAGATTTCTCTTCTTACAAAAATGTCATTTCTTTTATAAAAGATTACTCAACTGTTAGCCCTGCTGACTTTGTAATTTCAAAAAAAGAATCAATAAAATGTGAATAAAAATATTAAATGTTATTGTGACACTTAAATAAATAAACCTAAATTGCTATCTCAAATTAGCCTTAATAATGCTTGAACAATCATACGTTATAGGAGTAGATTTTGGAACTGATTCAGTTCGTTCGGTAATTCTGGATGCGCAAAACGGGCAGGAAATTGCATCTGCTTCTTTCGATTATCCCAGATGGAAGAATGGCTTATTCTGCAATGCTGACAAAAATCAATTCCGGCAACATCCGCTCGATTACATTGAAGGACTTGAAGCAACAATCCAGGAATGTCTGCATAAGGCCGGAAACACTGTTTCGACAAACGTAAAAGCAATTTCGGTAGATACAACCGGTTCTACGCCTGTAGCAGTAAACGAAGCAGGAACTCCACTTGCCTTGCTCCCGGGTTTTGAAAACAACGCTAACGCAATGTTTGTGTTGTGGAAAGATCATACATCTATCAAAGAAGCGGCAGAGATCAATGCACATGCTGCGAAATTTCCGGTCAACTATTTACAATATGTCGGCGGTGTTTATTCATCAGAATGGTTTTGGGCAAAATTGCTGCACATCCTTCGTATAGATCCTGCGGTGAGAGAAGCGTGTTATTCCTGGGTAGAACACTGCGACTGGATTCCTTTTTTATTAACGGACGGAAAAGATGTCGGTCAAATGAAGCGTGGCGTTTGTTCTGCAGGTCACAAAGCTTTATGGGCAGAAGAATTCGGCGGATTACCACCGGATGATTTTTTTAGTTCATTGGATCCGGTATTAAAAGGTTTTACAAAAAATTTATTTTCAAAAACATATACATCTGATAAACCAGCCGGGAATTTATCTGAAGAGTGGGCAAGTCGGTTAGGTCTTTCAAAAAATGTAGTTGTAGGTGTAGGTGCTTTTGATGCGCATATGGGAGCTGTCGGTGGACAGGTAGAACCTTATTATTTAAGTAAAGTAATGGGCACTTCAACCTGTGATATATTGGTTGCACCAGCCGGCGAAGTAAATGGAATTTTGGTAAATGGAATTTGCGGACAGGTTGATGGCTCGGTGGTTCCGGGAATGATTGGCCTGGAAGCCGGCCAATCAGCATTTGGCGATATTTATGCCTGGTTTAGAAATATACTCGTATGGCCTTTGAATAATTTGCGCCGGTCTTCTTTAATTGATGCCTCAACTGCAGAAAAATTAATTAAAGAGCAAAGCGATCAGATCATTAGTGAACTTTCATCTGCCGCATCAAAATTGCCGATCAATGAATCAGATGAATTATCTGTCGATTGGTTAAATGGAAGAAGAACTCCGGATGCGAATCAAGCGGTAAAGGCGACTATTACCGGATTGAATTTAGGAACCGATGCTCCGCGAATTTTTAAATCACTTGTGGAAGCAAGTTGTTTTGGGGCAAAAGCAATAGTAGAGCGGTTTATCCAGCAAGGAATTCCTGTAAGAGGTTTAATAGGCATGGGAGGAGTCGCAAAAAAATCACCATACATTATGCAAACAATGGCAGATGTGATGAACATGCCCATTAGAATACATAAATCGGACCAAACCTGTGCCACAGGAGCAGCGATGTTTGCAGCAACTGCAGCAGGCATTTACAGCAATGTTCAGGAAGCGATGAGCGCGATGGGACAAGGGTTTGAAAAGGAATATTATCCGCGTAAAGAGAATGTAGCGATCTACGAAAAGAGATATTTGGAATATGAGAAACTCGGTGAATTTACAGAACAACTCTTAAAAATGTAAATAATGGCTCAAAGCAAATATGCCCGCATTCAACAGGAAGCCTATGAAGCGAATATGCAATTGCCAAAATTGGGTTTGGTCTTGTTTACGTTTGGCAATGTAAGTGCTGCCGACAGGGATTTGCAGGTTTTTGCGATCAAACCAAGTGGAGTTCCTTATGATCAACTTTCTCCTTCAAAAATGGTCATTGTCGATTTTGACGCGAATGTTGTGGAAGGAAAATTGCGCCCTTCGTCAGATACCAAAACACACGCGGTGCTTTATAAGAATTGGGAAAATATTGGTGGAATTTCGCACACGCATTCCATCTATGCAACTGCATGGGCGCAGGCATTAAGAGATATTCCAATTTATGGAACTACGCACGCGGATCACTGCACATGCGACATTCCATGTGCCCCTCCAATGAGTGATGAGATGATACGGGGCGATTATGAATACCAAACTGGCTTTCAAATCATTAATGCTTTGAAAGAAAAAAATATCAGTTATGAAGAAATGGAAATGATTTTGGTAGGAAATCATGCGCCATTTACCTGGGGGAAAAATGCTGAGAAAGCAGTTTACAACAGTGCTGTTTTGGAAACGATTGCTAAAATGGCATTTATAACTGAAAGCATAAAAGCAGATGCACTGCGGCTAAAAGATTCTTTGATCAAAAAACATTATGAACGGAAGCATGGAAAAGATTCCTACTACGGACAATAGGCTTTATAAAGAATTGGTAAA
>JBQCFO010000203.1:0-20866 GCA_051959055.1 Ginsengibacter sp.
ACTTTGGACAAAAACGAATTAATCTAACAATAAAACCATCCAACAATAAATCAATCTAACAATAAAACCATTTAACAAGAAAAAATCCAACAATAAAACAATTTAACAATAATATCAATTTAACAATAAAACAATTGATTGATCTTTGCAAAATGAATGTGCAAAAAAATATCAGAACTCTTTCTTTGGATGAACTGACAGAATATTTTCTGTCCATTGGCGATAAAAAATTCAGGGCAAAGCAAGTGTGGGAATGGCTTTGGAAAAAACATGCCCGCAGTTTTGAGGATATGACCAATCTGAGTAAAGAATTAAGAGAACCCCTTTCTAAAAATTTTGCGCTTCCTGCAATCACCAATAATCTTTCACAATATAGCAGCGACGGAACGATAAAAAGCCGGTTCAAAACTTTGGATGGCCATTTAGTAGAAGGCGTACTGATTCCTGTGGAAGAACGCCAAACCGCCTGTGTTTCTTCACAGGTTGGTTGTAGTTTGAGTTGCACCTTTTGCGCCACAGGATTTATGGATAGAAAACGGAATTTAACCTTTGATGAAATCTATGATGAAGCGGCTTTGCTGAATGAGATGGCAGAAAAAACTTATGGGAAAAAACTGAGCAATATAGTTTTTATGGGGATGGGAGAGCCTTTGCTCAATTATAAAAATGTATTAAAAGCAATAGAACGTATCACTGCCCCAGATGGGCTTGGAATGAGTGCAAAAAGAATTACCGTTTCTACTTCTGGTATTTCGAAAATGATTCGTCAATTGGGCGATGATGGCGTAAAATTTAACCTGGCGCTATCTCTGCATGCTGCCAATGATAAGAAGCGCAGTGAAATCATGCCCATCAATGAAACCAATAACATCCAATCTTTGATTGAAGCGCTTAATTATTTTTATCAAAAAACAAAGAACGATATCACTTTCGAATACATTTTATTCAAAGGAGAAAATGATTCCATCAGGGATGCAGATGACCTGATAAAAATTTATAAGCAGGTTCCGGTTCATCTGATAAATATTATCGAATACAATCCGATAGATAATGTCGATTATCAAAAACCTGACAGAGAAGATACCCAGAAATTCATGGATTATCTTGCTGCACACCGGGTAAATGTAAGGCTTAGAATTAGCCGTGGTAAAGACATTGACGCTGCATGTGGACAATTGGCGAATAAGGATTTGGAGAAGGTTTTGGAGGAATAACCGGAAAGAAATAGTGTTCTTTTTTTTTCAACGGATACTATTAACTTAATTTGCTAATTGCAAAATAAAAATCACCTTTATTTGTTAGTTCACTGTACTTTTAATTCTTAAATCTTCACATCAAACCACACGGGTTTTTCATTATTCCAATCACCATTATAGTTAATCGTCAATTCTTCTCCGGCATTTATATTTCTTACCGTTTTTACCTGGATAATTTCTTCTTCAAAATCCATAAAATATTCGCAATTACTTGCATAGCTGTGATTGTAAATGGGTATAAAACCTAAAGCCATGCAACATTGCTTTTCATCTTTGCCCCAGGCAAAAATATAATCGTGCAATAAAGTTTTATCAATATTGATGCGGTCTTCAGGCGGCATTACAATTACCGGAGATTCTTCAATAACTGTATCCTTTTCTATTTTTTCTTTGGTAAAAACACCACGTCCTTTTGATGAGGTTTTTTTTATAAATAAAAAATCTTTTATCATGATTCTTCGGAATGTTGATTGGAATATATCGTTAATTGCAACCAGGTTAAACCTTAGTAACGCTAAAACTATAAAAAAATACCTTATTACCTTCTTTGAATAAAACAAAAAGAAGGTAATAAGGTAGATGATAATTGAGGATGACTAGTTAAGAAATATCCGCTTTTTCTCCAAAAAATTACTTTGAATTCAAAGAATAAATTTACAATCCTATTTTTCAGTTCTATTATTAATACCACAAAAACAGGAATCCCCGATATTTATTCATTTACTGTAATTGTTTTTTTGAATACCTATACTCCTTTGATTCTTTCCTTATAAACGTCCAAAGCCTCATCCAGCCGGGCTTTTGAATCTCCCGCTCCTGGTGCATTATGCGAAGGATGAATGTATAATTTCACGCCACGCTCTTCTAAGATTTCTGCAACTGTTGTTACAGTCATCCATACGCAAGTGATAAAAGCCATGGTAGAAACCGGCCCGATTTTATCCACATGATTTTTTAATGAAACAGACGCATCGGCAATCGGGGCGCAGGTATCAACCACAATATCGGCAATCTCAAAAATATTTTTTCCGCTGGAATGCCTTGTTTTTTTCCCTTCTGCTTCAGCTGCGGAACCAAATACCACCACTTTCATTCCTTTCTTTTTGGCTTCTAATGCAATGTCAATATTTACATTGTTAATTCCTGAATGAGAAAACAACCACATGGTGTCGCGCTTGTCAAAATTATATCCTTTCATAATTTCGACGCCGTATCCTTCCACTCTTTCTAAAAAGATAAACTGGTGTACGCCCATCTGCCCGGTGATATTTGTAAAAAATGTAAGTGGCAATTCTACCATCGGATGAAAGCCAACAAACCCGCCAATCCGCGGATACATTTCTTCAATCGGCAAGGTTGCATGCCCACAACCAAAAGTGTGAACCCACCGTTCTGCCTGGATCGAATCAGCCATTACTTCCGCGGCTTTTTTAATGTTTTCCATTTGTGTTTCTTCAATACGGTCCATAATTCCCCGTGTGTTTTCCAACCATTGTTTAGCTAGTGTCATTGTTTGATTATTAAATTATTGAATTATTGTTTGATTGTTGAGTTGTTGAATTGCTACATTGTTGTATTGTTCACAATTGTTTAGAAGAGTTTAGAATTGTTTAGAAAAGTTTAGAAAACCAAAATATAAATTCTAATTATTTCTTTGTTTCTTGTGGCTTTCAGCTTTTTGCCTTCAGCCTTCTGCCTTCGGCTTTCCGCCTTACGAGAATATTATAGCACAACAAGATCATTACCACCAGTTCTATAAAAGCCACAGTGATCAAATGCCTGATTCCGTAAGTTTGGGCAATAACGCCCATTGTGTAATTGATCACCATATTTCCAAACAATGCAATTACAAAAACGATACTAAATGCCGTTCCGGAAAGCTCTTTATATCTGTCTCCAACCAAGCCGAGCATTAAAGGGAAACCACCTGCCAGTCCGGCTCCCAGCAAAATCAAACCTGCGACTGACAGATAAAAGTATTGCCCGATTGCCAGGGAAATCAATCCCAAAAACATCAGCGTAAAAGCGCCAATCCACAGCTTTTTTAAATCAGTATTTCTAAAAACACTTCCCAATAAAAGGCGCATCACCGTCATGCCCACAACAAAAAGCGAAAGTGCATACAACGCTTTATTCTGAGGAACCGCAAGCCCGTTTGTAAGAAAGGTCGTTGTCCAATTATTGATAATGGCTTCAAAAGCGCTTTGGCAAAAAAGAAAAAAAGCAATGAGAATTAAAACACTGTCTTTTAATAATGATAAACCTTTGGAAAGCGGAAAACCCTGCGCCTGTTTGGGTGGCGGAAATTTTATTAGTAAATAAAATATACCGATTGCTAATGTCGAAAACCCAACAAAAGATACAATCACATCATAATTAAATTTTGCTTCCAGTATTCCCAAAAGCAATGGCATTCCCAATGCGCCAATACCAAAGAATACACCCAGCAGACTAAGATTAGCGCCTTTATCTTTATCGCTGATATCGGATACAAGGGCGCTGGTAGCGCCATTGATAGCCCCACCGCCCAGGCCGAATAAAAAAATTCCTCCTTTTAATAAAGTATGTGATGGCGCATAAGCAATTCCCTCAAAGCCAATGAACATGCTGAGGCAGGTGAGGGATAATAAAACTTTATATCCATATTTATCGCAAAAAGGACCGAACAATAATGAACCTAACAAAATACCAAAGGGTAAAATAGAAAATAATTCGCCGGAGGCAATTTCATCCAGTAAATATTTTTGCTCTAATCCATGTTTTACAGAACCCAGCGTGGTGATGCCCATTCCAAAAAATAAAATGCCAATACACGCTGCCCAAAAAACCAATCTTTTGTTGTACATATAATAGGTTTGTGTTTAAGAAAGGTTTTTTAACGCTAAAAATCCTGCACCATATACGCCTGCATCACTTTCTAATCCTGAGGCTTCAAAACTTACTTGCTTTATACTAATCGGTTGTGCCCATTTAGTGGCTTCTTCTTTTATCTTTGGAATTAAAGAAACAGCCGGGCCAAAAACACCGCCGCCAAAAATTATTTTTTCAGGATTAAATAAGCTTACCAGATTAGCGGTTGCCATTCCCCAATATTCAATGCAGGTTTTGATTATTTTCTCTGCAATTTCATCCTTATTCTTATAAGCATTAAATACATCATGACAGTTAATTTCGTCTAAAATTTTATTTTTTAAAACTCCTGAATAATTTTTTTGCTCCGATATTAACTTTTGCGCCTGCTTTGCAATTCCTTCGCCAGAAGTATAGTGCTCAAAACATCCACACTGAATATAATCTCCTTTGAAGGGCTTGTCAAGCGCCATCCATCCTATCGCTCCTGCAATATCGTGTGAGCCACGCAATACATTTCCGTTGATTAAAATACCGGCTCCAATTCCGGTTCCTACCGCAAGAAAAATTGCATCATTGCATTTTTGTGCGTTCCCTTTCCACAATTCGCCAAGAATATAACAGGCGCGATCACTGTCAATCGTTACCGGAATTTTTCCTGCTACTTTTTTTATTTCATCCAGCAAAGGATAATCCTCCCAGCCTGGAATATTTGGCGCCCAAACGGTTCCGGTTTTCAGGCGGTAAATACCTGGAACAGAAATGCCAATTGATTTGATTTCATTTGCTGTAAGTAAAGCAGCATCACGCATGGAGAAAAAATTTCGTATAATTAATTCGCCTACTTCATTTCCTTTCTTTTTGTCCAAAGCCGTAATTTCCCTGGATAAAATTTCGCCTTCTTCATTAAAAACAGCCGTTGCCAATTTGGTTCCACCAAGGTCAAATGCTAATAATGCCATACAATTTAGTTTTGCGTGTTTTCGCTGTTTTAAAAAACTAAATTAAGGAAAATGGCATAATCATGCAAATAATTTTTTTATATTAAATTCGTAGTCAAATAAGAAAAATGAAAGTTTCGGTTTGGTTTTTCTTTTAATTAACATCGCAACGATAGAAAGTGCAGTAAAAAATTTTTTCTTTTCAGAAAATCAGAAAAATAAAATTCTTTATCTAAATTTAAAACATGGAATCATCCAACAGCGGCATGTTCAAAAATGAGCGGCATGCATTTATTTTAAAGCAGATCAATTTACACAATAAAGTATTGTCTTCGCATTTGAGCAAGGAGCTGCAAGTGTCTGAAGATACTATCAGGCGCGACCTTGCAGAGCTTGCGGAGGCGGGAGAAATTATTAAAGTGCATGGTGGCGCGCTTTCCAAATCATATCATTATCCGGTGCATCAGACTTCTGTTTATGCACAGGATGAAAAAAGAACCATTGCAAAAAAAGCCGTGGATCTTATTCAAAACGGAATGGTAGTACTTACAGAAGCGGGCACTACCATGCTTGAAATGGTACGCCTGATTCCTGATAATATTGAAGCTACTTTTTTTACCGTCAGCCCTTTGATGGCGCTGGAACTAGCAGAACATCCGCTGCTCACGGTGATTTTATTAGGCGGACAAATAGATAATTCTGCGCAAATAACCGTAGGTGAAAAACCGATAAGCGAACTGATGCAAATAAGAACTGACCTTTGTTTCCTGGGAGTGAACGGTTTAAATTTAAAAGCCGGACTGACAGAAGTAGATTGGAAGGTAGCGCAGGTAAAAAAAGCAATGATCAACAGCTCTTCAAAACTTGCGGTGCTTAGTATTTCTGAAAAATTAAATTCCGAGCATAAGATGAAAATATGTGATGTGCATTCGATAGATTATTTAATTACTGAGCTTAATCCAACTGATAAAGTATTAAACGGGTTCAGGAAAAACGTTGAGCTTTTGTAAATCAGCCTTAGCTCGGAACGCTAAAGCGATTGAACCATCATTCAATAAGCTATCGTTCAGGCCCACGAAGGCAAGCGTCCCGCCCGGAAGAAAGCGTGCCGGCCGGTCTGAGCTATCAGATACTCACATTTATTTACTTATTTTGCACTTCTCATTTCCGGTTATACTACAAAAGGGAAGATAAATTTGATTAAATGAAGGTATTTAAATTTGGCGGCGCAAGTACTAACAGTTATGAACGGATAAAAAACCTTGCTCATATTCTAAGCTATCATAAAGAGGAAAAAATTCTCATTGTCATTTCTGCGATGGGAAAGATGACCAATGCCTTGGAGAAAGTTGTGAATGCATTTTACGATAAACGAAATGAAGATGCTTTAAAGCTTTTTCAAAAGATAAAAGATTACCATCTCAATCAATTAAAATACCTGGTTACCCTTCATTGGGAAAAAGCAACCAACCAGCTTACTGACTTTTTCACTGAAGTGGAATGGCTACTGCATGATAAGCCTGTAAAGGATTACAACTATTATTATGACCAGATCGTTTGTTCCGGAGAATTGCTTTCTTCCACACTGATCTCTTATTTTTTGAATGATGAAAAAATTACAAATCAATGGATTGATGTGAGAGATTTGATAAGAACGGATGATACGTTTCGCGATGGAAAAGTGGACTGGGATGTTTCCAGAAAGAATGTTACCGATAAATTAATTCCCGTGTTTGAGCGCAATAACTTTGTGATCACACAAGGTTTTATTGGCAGCACAGATGAAAATGAAAGCACCACATTAGGAAGGGAGGGAAGCGATTATACAGCAGCTGTTTTTGCGGCGTTACTTGATGCAGAAAGTGTAACCATCTGGAAAGATGTAAATGGGGTGATGAATGCCGATCCTAAGGATTTTCCGGGTGCACAAGCCATCGGGGAATTAAGTTATAAAGAAGTGATTGAAATGGCTTATTACGGCGCGCAGGTCATTCATCCAAAAACCATCAAGCCACTGCAGAATAAAAAGATTCCATTGTATGTGCGATCATTTATTGATTTAAGTTTACAGGGTACAGTTATTACCAATAAGCCGAATCATCATTTGCCGCCAATGATTGTGTATAAACGCAGCCAGGCGCTGGTTACACTCCAGACCTCTGATTTTTCTTTTGTAGAAGGAAAGCCGGTTAATCTTTTGTATGAAATTTTAGAAGAATTAAGAATCAAACCCAATCTCACACAAAACGGTGCGATAACCTTGATGATTTGCATTGATGATATTCCTGAAAAAACAGAACAACTGGCCATTCTTGCCTCATCCTTTTTTAGTGTCAATATTCAAAAGGAATTAACGCTCTTTACAGTACGCCACTATAATGAAGATTATCTGCAAACAGCTGAAAAAAATACAGAAATCATGATGGAACAAAGAACACCAGATACGCTTCAAAGGCTGATGAAAATAAACTAAGAAAGCCTTAGAAACGGTTAAGGCATTGGAAGAAGTTACTGAACATCGGTTTTGATATGATAATATTCCTGCTCGCGGTTGAGAAAAAAAATAGTACGGTTATTGGTAGAATTTTTAGAATTAAAACGATGACAATTATTTATAAATCAGCATAAAAACTTTTCAACATGGAAAAAGTAAGGGCGACAGCAGAAGGCGCAATTCCTATGCAAATAAAAGAAGTGAAAGCATTTGGCTCTGGTGCGGCAGATGCACTTTTAGAACAATTAAACATCAGTAGAAGAAACCTGACGGAACACGATATTGAGATAGAAATATTATTTTGTGGCGTTTGTCATTCAGACCTTCATACGGTACGAAATGAATGGCACAGCACAGTTTACCCATGTGTGCCGGGGCATGAAATAGTGGGGAAAATTGTAAGCGTTGGCGACGAGGTTACAAAATTTAAAGTCGGAGATCTTGCTGCCGTTGGTTGTATGGTAGATAGCTGCCGGCATTGTGACTACTGTAACGAAGGACTGGAGCAATATTGTGAAGAAGGAAATACCGGAACGTACAATTCCCCTGATAAACACCTTGGCACCCGCACTTATGGAGGTTATTCAGAAAGCATAGTGGTGGATGAGACATTTGTTTTGCGTGTACCTGAGAATCTGGACCTGGCCGCTACAGCGCCTTTGCTTTGCGCAGGAATCACCACCTATTCTCCGCTCAGGCATTGGAATGTAGGTGCCGGTAAAAAGGTGGGAGTTGTTGGCATTGGAGGTTTGGGTCATATGGCGGTGAAACTGGCTAAGGCGATGGGCGCAGAGGTGATTGTCTTTACCACTTCAGCTTCTAAAGTGGAAGATGCAAAACGCCTCGGTGCTGATGATGTAGTGCTTTCAAAAGATAAACAACAAATGGCACGATATAGCGGTAAACTTGATTTTATATTGGATGCAGTTTCTGCACAACATGATATTAATGCTTATTTGAACCAGTTAAGGGTAGATGGTTCGCTGGTACTAGTAGGGGCGCCGGAAAATCCTCTTGGGGTTGCGGCATTCAGTCTCATTCCTTACCGTAGAAGTTTTGCAGGTTCTATGATTGGCGGTATTGCCGAAACACAGGAGATGCTTGATTTTTGTGGGAAGCACAATATTGTTGCGGATATTGAGATGATAAACATTCAACAGATCAACGAAGCGTACGAACGATTGTTGAAAGGCGATGTAAAATACCGGTTTGTAATTGATATGGCATCTTTGAAGAAATAGTGATTTTTCTTAAGAGGTAACACCTTGTCCAAGGTGTCACCTCTTCAATTAAAAGCAGTTTATTTTTCCAGTAAACAAAGAAATATCTGGTTTTTGTATTTTGCTTTTGATTCTCCTTTTTAGTGTGTTTTATTTTAACAGATATAACTTGTAAAAACATTTCTAATTTTGCTTTATTGCAAACGAACTGCATGCCTGACGAACGTAGCGTCTTTAAATGGAAATCAGAATGAAATTTAAAAGAATGACATCTAAAAATAAAAAAGTAAACAATGCTTTTTTGAAAATAAACCAACCAGCAATAAAATCAGCGATATCGAAATCCGGAGTTTTATGAAAATTTGGTAATTGTTTCTTTAAGAAACGAATTGACCGGTTTATCTTGCTTATAATATAAAACAATTTACTTTTCCCAAAAATAACAACTCATAAAAACAATGAACACCAAACTACTAATGACAGCAAGTGCCCTGGCATTGGGTGCTGCAGCAATTATTCTGACTTTTATACCGGAAGAAATTTCCCATTATTTTAATCTGGATCTAACGCCGGTTATATTGTTGCAAATTTTAGGCGCTCTTTATTTTGGTTTTGCTATATTAAACTGGACTGCTAAAGCAAATTTAATTGGTGGAATATACAGCCGGCCTGTTGCCATTGCAAACTTCTCGCATTTTGCCATCGGTGGGCTTGCTTTGATAAAATTAGCCTTGCATGATGATTCCGGAAAAATCCTTGTAATCTTTGCTGCCGTTTACCTGCTGTTTGCAGTGCTATTTGGATACGTGTTCTTTGCTACACCTGACCCTGCAAGGAAAGCAGACTCACTAAAAGTTTTTAAATGAAAATAACAATTCAACTTATTTGTCGCTTTGCTGTGAAAGGATGAGACGACAATTCGTAATGCCGTTCTGAAAATGGAGAACAGTTCAAAGATTTTTCAACCGGAACTATTATCCAATTGCTTCTTTGTCTGAAGGATCTTTTGGAGGCCCGCGGTAAACAAAACATAAAAGAGGCTGTTTCGTAATTTTGAGACAGCCTCTTTTTTATTAATAAACCCATTACCTATCTACCTTCTTTTATCAATTTAAGCGGGATCATATAATCGCCCTGGATAGCCTGTACTATATATACCCCCGGATGGTATTTGCCACCGATTTGCAGATTACTGTTTGGCCAGATGTTGCTCATTTGTTCCACAGTTCTTCCTAATTCATCTGTTACAATGATTTTCACATTTTCTGCGCTTTCGCTGGAGAATTTCAATGTAAAATAATTCGATGTTGGGTTTGGCGCTACTTTCACTTTTAATGTCGGAGCCTTTGAAGCCATAAACCTATGTCCCGGATTTGCACTTACCGTAATGTTGGTACTGCATGTTGATACATTTCCGTTTACATCGGTTGCCTTCCAGGTAACGGTTGTAGTTCCCACATTCAAACTCACATTATTTAACGAGGTATTGTCGCTTTCAAAACCATCAACTGTGGCGCCACTTAAGCTATAAACCAAAGAAGCCACACCACAACCATCGGATGCAGTAGCATCAAACTCGTGGCCGCGAACAGAATATTTATTGGAGTTTCCATTCACTGCTCTCGTTGCATTTGGAACGCAGGTTATAACGGGTGGTTGGTTATCCACGACTGTTACCAGGAACAGTTTCATCACACTTCCACATGAATTGGTCGCTCTTACCGTTACAGGAGTTGTTCCTCTGTAGAAGGTATATGTTGACGTAATCGGAAAAGAAAACCACAGGAAGCCAATTCTGAATTCCAATGTTGTTCCGGATCCAAGCTGCGAGATATTCGAGCCAAGTGTTACGGATGCGCTACATGAGTTAGGATCAGTAGAGGCAGTAATATTATTTGCAACAATGTTAGGAGCGGTAGTTACTGTAATTGATTGCGTAGAGCTATTTGTAGCGCAACCGGAAGTAACTGCATAAGAAATTACTGCAGTGCCATTTGCGACGCCTGTTACAGTACCTGAACTATTTACTGTTGCAACACTTGTATTGCTACTAGACCAGGTGCCACTACCAGAGCCACCGCTGCGTGTAAAGGTAACAGATGAGCCGGCACAGATTGACGAAGGCCCACTAATGGTGCCCGGGTTTGAAGCAGGACTTACTGTTATTAACTTAGAAGCACTGGATGTGCCGCATCCTGTAACCGTATATGTAATGGTTGCATTTCCTGAAGATACACCTGTCACCACTCCTGTAGTTGGATTTACTGATGCTACCGATGGGGTAAGACTGCTCCACGTACCACCGCCGGTTCCGTCAGTAGTGTATGGTGTAGTAGAACCAATGCATAAAGCTGATATTCCGCTTACTGTACCCGCGTTCACTATGGCATTTACCGTAACGATAGCTGATGTAGACACTATACCACAAGGAGTAGTAGAAGTATAAGTAATGGTGGCATTTCCGGAGCTCACACCCATTACCACTCCTGAAGTTGGATTCACCGTTGCTACCCCGGTATTGTCGCTGCTCCACACACCACCTGGGAGGCCATTAGTAGTAAATGTTGCCTGCGAAGATGCACAGACTGAGGTTGCTCCTGTTATGGTGCCGGCATTTGGAAGCGGATTTACAGTTATCATCTGTGATGCCGTCGGTGAACCACATGCGTTGGTAAATGTATAAACAATGGTTGCGTTACCTGCCGATACGCCTGTTACCACACCTGTAGAAGGATCTACCGTTGCTACAGAAGGCGTTACACTGCTCCAGGTTCCGCCACTCATGCCGCTGCTGGTATAGGTTGTTTGTGCACCTACGCATAATGTCGTATTGCCATTTACTACTCCTGCGTCCGGAATTGCGATAATTACTACAGGGGCTGTGGCAGTAGTCATGCCACAAGGAGTTGTTGAAGTATAGGTGATAATCACATTTCCTGCCGCAATGCCGGTAACAACTCCTGTTGATGGATCTACTGAGGCAAGTGACGGATTGCTGCTGCTCCAGGAACCACCGCCCAGGCCGCTGCTGCTGAATGTTGCTATTGAGCCGATGCATACAGATGATGCACCATTTACGACACCTGCATCAGGAAGAGGATTTACAGTGATCAATTTAGTTGCGGTGGATGTACCACAACTGTTTGTAAATGTATAAGTGATGGTTGCATTTCCTGCTGAAACTCCTGTTACAACCCCGGTAGAAGGATCTACAGTTGCTACAGACGGAGTAACACTACTCCATGTGCCGCCACTTAAGCCATTGCTGGTATAAGTAGTGTTTGAACCGGCACATACTGAAGAAGCTCCACTCACGGTTCCCGCATTTGGCAGAATAATCACTGTTATGCCGGAAGAAGCGGAAGCAGTTCCACAACCGGTCGTAACTGTATAAGTGATAGTTGCATTGCCGACAGAAACACCGGTTACCAGGCCGGAAGCAGGATCTACTGTAGCAACCGAAGTATTATTGCTGCTCCAGACGCCTCCACTCAACCCATCGGTTGTATACGTAGTAGCTGATGCAATGCATACAGTAGAAGAACCGGTGACAGTTCCTGCATTAGCAAGAGGATTAACGATAATCGCCTTGGTGGCACTGGCTGTACCACAACTATTGATTATTGTGTATTTTATAGTGGTTGTTCCGGCTGCTACTCCCGTTATCACACCGGTGGATGGATCAACCGTTGCAACTGCTGTATTATTGCTGCTCCAGGTACCCAGTATCATTCCATTGGTTGTAAAGGTAGTTGTTGTACCTACGCAAACACTGGTAGCACCACTTATCGTTCCGGGATTTGGTGAAGGATTAACGGTAATATTAGCAGAAGATGTAGAACTTCCACAGGCTCCGGCAGTAACAGTGTAAGAAATGGTTGCTGACCCGGCTGCAACTCCGGTTACCGCACCCGTTACCGGATCGACTGTAGCGGCAGCTGTATTATTGCTGCTCCAACTACCTCCACCTGTGCCCGAACTGCTAAACGCTGTGATCACTCCGGCGCATACGGAAGAAGCGCCGGTTACTGTGCCTGCATTTGGCAGGGCATTAATGGTAACATTTGCCGTTGCAGTAGCCGTACCACATGTGTTTACTACAGTGTATGTAATGGTAGCATTACCGGTCGCAATGCCGGTTACTACACCAGATGAATTAACAGTAGCCACTAGATTGTTGTTGCTGCTCCAGCTACCACCGGTCATCCCGTTACTTGTAAAAGCAGACGTAGATCCTGTACAAATAGCAGCAGCCCCGCTAATAGTGCCTGCATTGGGAAGAGCGCTTATTGTAATATTGGCTGATGAAACAGAACTTCCGCAGGTACTGGTAACGGTATAAGAAATTGTTGCAGAACCCATGGTGACTCCGCTTACAACGCCCGTAACTGGATCTACTGTCGCTGCTGACGTATTATTGCTGCTCCAGCTTCCGCCTCCTGTTCCATTGCTGGTAAATATGGCTGTTGAGCCAACACACAAAGCAGAAACACCGGTAACGGTTCCTGCATTTGGACTTGCTCCTACAGTTACAATCACTGATGCAGATGCATTTCCGCAACCGGAAGAAACGGTATAATTGATTGTCGTGTTACCAGCAGAAACGCCCGTAACGACCCCGGTTGCCGGATTCACTGTTGCTGCTGATGTATTACTGCTGCTCCAGGTTCCACCGTTCACGTTACTGAATAAAGTGGTAGTTGATCCGGTACATACGAATGTTGTACCACTGATACTGCCTGCGTTCGGAAGTGGATTGACTGAAATTGCATAAGTTGTAGAAGCGGTACCACAACTGGTGGTAACGGTATAAGTAATGGTGGTATTACCGGATGCAGTACCTGTTACAATACCTGTATTTACCCCTATTCCTGCAATAGCAGGCGAACTGCTGCTCCAGGTTCCACCAGGTACATTGCTGCTAAGATTAATAGTCGAGCCGGTACAAACTGAAGTAGATCCACTGATCGTACCTGCATTGGCAACAGGATTTACAGTAACAGTAGTGGATGCAGTGGTAGATCCGCAAAGATTGGTAACGGTATAATTGATCGTTGCATTACCTGCTGAAATTCCGGTTACAACACCACTTACAGAATTAACAGAAGCTACCGCAGAATTACTGCTGCTCCATGTTCCGCCCACACTGCCATTGCTGGTCAATGTTGTTGACAAACCGGTGCATAACGTAGTTGTGCCATTGATAGTACCGGCTATTGCCAGAGGATTTACAGTTATTAAATAAGTAGCAGATGAAGTACCACATACTGCATCTGACCCTACTGTATAAATAATGGTGGCAGTACCACTCGCTACTCCTGAAACTATACCCGTATTTGGATCTACTGTAGCTACGGTAGTATTGTTGCTTGTCCAGATGCCACCGGCATCACCGCTCGCACTTAAATTAATGGTTGAAGCGACACATACTGATGTAAGCCCACTGATGGTTCCTGCATTCGGCAGAGAATTGACACTAATTGGCAAATTGGCTGATGATGTTCCACAGCTATTGGTAACTGTGTAAGCAATGATTGTATTTCCTGCTGAAACACCTGTTACTACACCTGTTGCTGGATCAACGGTAGCTCTTGCCGGATTTACACTCCTCCAGATACCCCCTGTCATTCCACCAACATCAGTTAACAAGATATTTGATCCGACACAAACAGATGAGACGGTACCCGGAATCATTCCTGCATTTGGCGCTGCATTTACTGTTACATTATAGGAGGCGACATTTGTTCCGCAGGTAGTAGAAACTGTATAAGTGATCGTTGCATTTCCTGCTGCTACCCCTGTTACTTTTCCTGAACTATTCACTGTCGCAATAGTTGGTGAATTACTGCTCCATGTACCGCCGGCAATTCCACTGCTCAGATTAATGGATGCGATCACACACACTGCGTTGGGCCCTGAAATAGTTCCGGCACTTGCGAGTCGATTTACGGTAAGGTCTCCTGATGCTGTCGATGAACCACAACCGGTAGTAACTGTATAAGTGATGGTTGCATTACCAGCCGCAACAGCCGTAACTACTCCTGTTGCAGGATTGACGGTAGCAACTGCAGTATTACTGCTGCTCCAGGCGCCGCCCGAAGTACCGTTACTGGTGAATGGGGTGGATGCTCCGGCGCATACTGCTGCTGCTCCACTTACTGTGCCCGCACTCGGAACAGCTGTAACAGTTACCAATTGTGTAGTGTTCGAATTGCCGCAAGTGTTTGATACGGAATAAGTAATGGTTGTATTTCCAGCTGTTATCGAAGTAACAATTCCAGATGCTGCATCAATGGTGGCGACACTTGTATTACTACTTGACCATGTTCCGCCACTATTTCCATTAGAAGTTAGATTAAGGGATGAGCCGGCACATACAGATGATCCGCCACTAATAGAACCTGCATTCAGAACAGGATTAACGGTAATTGGTGCAGATTGTGAGGCTGTTCCGCACCCAGAAGTGCTAACGGTATAAGTAATGATAGCATTTCCGGCTGATAGACCTGTAACTATTCCCGATGAAGCATTCACTGTTGCTACGGCCATGTTACTGCTGCTCCATACGCCTCCGGTATTCCCGGTGCTACTAAATGGCGTTGACAAACCGGCACAAACGGTTGTAGCTCCGCTAACAGTACCGGCATTGGGCAACGGATTCACTGTAATATTAGTGGATGTTGAAGAAGTAGCGCAGGCTGATGAAACAGAATATGTGATGATTGCAGAGCCCGCATTTTGACCAACCACCTGTCCATGTGAATCTACAATTGCCACACTGGTATTGCTGCTGCTCCAGGTTCCACCGGCGGTTCCATTCGTACTCAAACTGATTGGCGAGCCAACACACACTGCTGAAGGGCCAATGATTGTTCCGGCAACAGCACCTGGGCTAACAAACATAGTAAAGGTGGCATTGCCTGTTCCGCAACTGTTTGATACGTGATACGTAATTACAACGTTACCCTGAGTAACACCTGTTACCATACCTGTATTCGCATCAACTGTTGCAATGGAAGAATTACCACTGCTCCATGTACCGCCACTGCTTCCTGTAGTGTTTAATGTGGTAGATGTACCTGCACAAATATTCGCTGTACCTGAAATGACACCGGCATTTCCTCCTGGATTCACAGTAAGGGTGAAGAACGCAGTTTGAGAACCGGAACTGCAACTGTTGGAAGCTACTTTATACGAAATGGTGGTAGTACCGGCATTAATCGCTAAAACAAATCCACTTGATCCATCAATAATGGCAACACTGGTATTACTGCTACTCCAGGTTCCTCCGGGTGTTCCGGTACTCAATAAAAGATTAGCTGTATTGGCACACATAGAGGATGAACCTATAATAGTGCCTGGATTAGAACCTGCATTGATAGTGAGTGTAAATGGTGCGGAAACTGATGATCCACAGGAGTTCGTAACGAAATAGAAGAAGGTAGCAGGGCCTGCTGATAAACCAGTGATCATACCGGATGGGCTGATGCTGGCAGTGGGTGATGTGCTGAACCATGTGCCTCCGCTGTTGCCATTAGTGGTTAACAAAGTGGACGAACCTACACAAAGTGCTGCTGGTCCATTGATAGTGCCGGCAGTAGCATTTGGATTTACTGCTACTGCAAATGATGCAGAAGATCCCCCGCATACATTAGAAACGGTATAGAAAATGGTGGTATTACCTGTAGCTACTCCTGTTACCACCCCTGTTGTTGCATCTACTGTTGCAACGGTCGTGTTAGTACTGCTCCATGTTCCTCCAAGGCTTCCATTAGTTGCCAACTGGGAAGTTGAACCGGTGCAAATAGTAGATGAACCGCTTATTGTCCCGGCATTTGCGCCTGGATTTACAGTAAGGGTAAATGTAATCGGAGATCCTGCACAACCATTCAATGAAGGGGTTACAGTTACGGTGGTACTTATCGGATTGATACTAGTGTTTACCGCAGTAAATGCACCGATATTTCCGGTACCATTCAGACCAAAGCCTATATTAACAGAACTGGTCCATGAATAGGTTTCAGTGCCACCGGTTACAGGAGTGCTAAACACGATTGCAGATGCATGATCATTGTTGCAATAAGTAAGATTGCTTACAGGACTTACCACGGCTGACGGATTTACGGTAATGGTGAAGCTTGTTGCTGCACCGGTACATCCGTTTACAGTAGCTGTAACATTTATAGTAGCTGTAATAAGGCTATTGGTATTATTCGTTGCAGTAAACGGAGAAATATTGCCATTTCCTGATGTACCAAATCCGATATCCGCTGTACTTGTCCATGCATAGGTCGCTGTGCCCGGAGTAGGAGTGGTAAAGTTGATTCCACTGCCCGCTGCCTGGTTACAATAAGTAACGTTTGCAACAGGATTTACAATCGCTAATGGATTTACAGTAATGGTTCCGTTCATAACCGGATTTGCGCATGGTCCTGTGGTGGTAACTGTATAATTAAACACTCCTGACTGTGTTGGAATACCGGAAATGGTAAATACGCCGCCACTGAATGATCCGCTTACACCTATTGGTAATGTACCGGATAAGGTAGCTCCTGTGCCACTTCCTGCAACAGAATAAGTAATGTTATTCATTTGATTATTCAAACAAACAGATTGTGCATCGCTGCCTGCTCCTGATGTCAGGCTGATGGTTGCATCAGGGTTGACAGTAATCGTTCCGCTAAGAGAAACATTGATACATGGGCCACCGGTTGTTACTGTATAATTAAATGTGCCAGACTGTGTGGGCGTACCGCTTAAAGTGAACACACCTCCGCTATATGAGCCTGCAACTCCATTTGGCAAAGCGCCTGCTGTTATGGAAGCGCCATTGCCTCCGCCGCCGATTGCATAGGTAATTGCATTAATTGCAGTATGAATACAAACAATTTGCGCATCACTGCCTGAAGGTGAAGTCAGGCTAATCGTTGAATTGGCATTCACGGTAATAGTGCCATTTGCTGACGCATTTACACATGGTCCGGAGGTCGTTATAGTATAGTTGAATGCACCGGATTGCGTAGGTGTACCACTAATGGTAAATACACCACCACTGAATGAACCGGTAACTCCAGTTGGCAGGCCACCTGCTGTAATGGAAGCACCTGTTCCGCCACCACCAATATTATAGGTAATCGGTGAGATTCCGTTATTGATACAAACGATTTGCGCATTTGTGCCTGCAGCAGAAGACAAGCTGATGGTGGAGTTTGCGTTTATGGTTATTGTTCCGGTTAATGAAGCGTCTACACAATTCCCTTTTGCGGTAACAGTATAATGGAACGTTCCGGATTCGGTTGGAGTTCCACTGATCGTGAATGTGCCGTTATTATACTGTCCGGACACTCCATTAGGCAATCCTGTTACTTGACCATTATTTGCGCCATCATCTATCGCATATACAATATTTGAAATTGGTGTATTGATACAAACAATCTGATTAGTGGATTGTGTTGATGAGGAAAGTTGAATTGATGAGTTTCCATTTACAGTAATGGTTCCCCCCATGCTTGGTTTATCGCAAGGTCCATCAGTATGTACTACATAATTAAATGAACCTGATACGGTTGGAGAGCCACTAATGGTAAATACTCCTGAATTAAATGAGCCTGTCACACCGTTTGGCAATCCGGAAACGGTAGCGTTTGTTGCCCCTCCTCCAATTGAGTAAGTGATATTGGTAATGGCAGTATTGATACAAACTACCTGATCTGCTGAGGTAGAAGTAAGGCTGATAGTTGCATTGTCATTTACCGTAATAGTTCCACTCATCGACACATTTACACACGGTCCTGTGGTAGTAACAGTATATGGATAAGTGCCTGGTGCAGCAGGTGTTCCGGAAATGGTAAATACTCCTGCACTGAAGGAACCGGAAAGGCCGTTTGGTAAAGTTGTAACGGTCGCTCCCGTTGTATTTCCTCCTATTGCATAGGTGATGTTGCCGATGCTGTTCCCAATACACAACACTTGTGCATCAGAACCAGTGATGGAACTAAGGCTGATGGTTGGGCCTGGCTGCGCGGTAACTGTTACACTATTAGTATTTACAGTAAATCCATCTGCATCTTTTACCTTAACCGTATAAGGGTTTCCGGAAGTATTAACCGTAAAGGTATTGCTTGTTTGATAAGTTGTTCCGCCATCAATGCTGTATTCTAGTGCGCCATCTCCGCCACTTGCAGTTACTGTCAATGTAGTGGTGCCGCCAGCACATTCTATAATGCCTGCACTTGCAGAAGCAGAAATTGGTATATTGGTAATCGTGAGGTTTGCACCTACGTATGACAGGTCATAATTGTTGCTCAAAGCTAGTGTTCCCTGTGTAATAGGATAGGTTCCTGAAGATTCACCGGGATTCCTTGTTAATGAACCTGTGAATGCATCCGAACCAGCTAAAGCGCCGGTAGTCACATTGTAAGTAAGGGCTGGATCAGGTGAACCATATACTTTTGTTTGCGGATCTGCTGTAACAGTTATCGCTTCGGTTCCAATCGCATCGTTCACCGTTCCGTTTACAGGGTTATAATTGTTATTTCCTGCAAATGTCCATGCATCGCCATTATAGGTTCCTGCATTGGTATGGGTTGTACCGCTTACATCCATCAGGGAAGTAAGGTCAACCGGAGTTGGTGATTCTACACCCACCGCTGTAAAGGTTGAAGTATGAGGATTGCCGTTATAATTTACGGTGTATGAATTAACTGTAATTACTGCATTGGCTTTGCCAATATTATTATTGACAGTACCGTTTGCCGGATTATAATTGTTGTTTCCTGCAAAAGTCCACGCATCGTTATTGTAAGTTCCAGCATTGGTATGGGTTGTGGCGCTTACATCCATTAAAGAAGTAAGATCAACCGGGGTTGGGGATTCAATACCAACTGCTGTAAAGGTTGAAGTATGAGGATTGCCGTTATAATTTACCGTGTATGAATTAACTGTAATTACTGCATTGGCTTTGCCAATAGAATTATTCACGGTTCCATTAGCCGGATTATAATTGTTATTTCCGGCAAAAGTCCATGCATCGCCATTGTAAGTTCCCGCATTGGTGTGTGTTGTAGCGCTTACATCCATCAGGGAAGTAAGGTCAACAGGAGTTGGTGATTCTACACCTACCGCTGTAAAGGTTGAAGTATGAGGATTGCCGTTATAATTTACGGTATATGAATTTACAGTGATATTAGCGGTTGCCTTTGTTATCACAAGGTTTGCACCGGCATAAGTCAGGTTGTAGTTCCCACTTAAAGCAACTGTTCCTTGTTTAATAGCATAATTACCCGCGTTTTCGCCAGCATCCCTGGTTAATGAACCGCTGAAAGCATCAGTGCCAACCAATGCTCCACTGGTAACCTGGTAAGTCAATGCGGGATCGGCAGTACCATAGACTTTCGTTTTTCCATCTGCTGTAATCGTGATTGGAGCCTGGGCTACCGTAAGCGATGCAGCGTTGCTGGTAACTGTGGAACCGTCACAACCGCTGGTAATAACGCATTGGTACTGATAACCGCTCATGGCAACCACAGGTAGTGATAAATTTAGCGTAGGGGTAGTAGTCCCTGAATAGATGCCTCCATCGAAAAGGTCATTCCAGCCTGAGCCCGTGTTTTGCTGCCATTGATAGGACAACCCGGACCCTGGGCTTGTTGCATTTGTTGAAAAAGTTGCAGCAGATCCATAAGTTACATTTTGAGCGGCTGGTTGGCCGGAAATGGTTATTGGATCGCTCACGGTTATATTGAAGGTGCACGGTGCTGAATTACCACAGGTGTTACCTGCAATGGCCGTAATCGTATATGTTCCCGGAGGAAATTGTTGTGGGAAGGTTATGGGATTAGAATTATAAGTATAGCTTATAGTTGGCGCCGGCGAGCCGGAAGCCACTATGTTGGGGTTTATAATTGGAGAAAGGCATGAAGGATCCACATTTACTGTAATGTCTGACTGGCAGGTTGTGATTACAGGGGCTGTATTAACGGTTAACGTTGCAACTCCATTTGAGTTTACTGCCGGAGTACAGGTGCCACTTACAGTCACTCTGTAGGCATAGCCATTCATTGTGGCTGGTGCGTTGGTAATGGTTAAGGCAGATGTGGTAGTGCC